>NZ_CALGPY010000006.1 GCF_937959485.1 uncultured Campylobacter sp. | reverse complement strand
GGCTAAAGAAGAGGGATCGTCTAAGGCTAAAGGTAAGAGGGGCAAGAAGGGTAAGGGAGAGTAATTTCTCCCGACCTTAGCTTATTATTCTACAAGTCTAGCACTTGCGACGAATCATGATCTACGTAGCAAGCGCATAGATTTAGGCGGAGCTATGAAAGTGTGCAAGATTTTAATTCGAATCTTGCGTAATTAGCTTGCTCGACTATATTGTAGATTTAGAAGTTTACAGTTTGATTTAAACTTGCGGATGCGATTTTATTTTATGGTATGGCGAGTCGATATTTTTTGGAATTTTAAGGCGTAAATTCTTGATTTCTCATAAATTTCAATCTCACTACTTTTAAGCAGAACTAAAATTACCCTAAAGACCGCCTAACTATAGCAAGGTATCGGCAAATCGATTACCGGCGCGTTTCAGCTAATGCCTAGAAATCGTGTAGGTTAAATGTCAAGCCATAAGAAATCATAATGGTTTAGGGTGGCAATTTTGCAGAAACCGGCAGTGGGTTTATCTGATCAAAGCGTATAGCGTAACGCGAGCCTTGCGGCTAAAAAGACCATAAGAGATAGGTTTAAAGCAAATTTTACCCTATTTAAACGCCAGCATCATCACGCCTGCGCCGATGAGTGCTAGTGCGAGCCATTCGCGAAGACTCGGGCGCTCGCCTAAAAATATCACGGCTATGATCACAACGAGCACTACGCTTAGTTTATCGATCGGTACTACTTGATAGGCTTTGCCGATTTGCAGAGCTTTGAAATACGCTAGCCACGATGCACCAGTCGCCAGCCCACTTAATATCAAAAATATCCAGTTGCGAGGGCTCAGACTAGATAACGGCTGCCAGGCTTTAGCGTAGCGTAGGAACACGGCGAGACATAGGGCGATGATGATCGTGCGAATAAAAGTCGCGAAGTGAGAGTTGATCCCTTCGAGTCCGATTTTTGCAAATATCGCGGTCAGCGCCGCAAAGAGTGCTGATGCAAGCTGGCCGGGTAAAAAACTAGAGCTCTGTTGTTTTAATTTAGACGCGACTACCAAGTCTCGCTCGCGATTACTGCTAAATTCTACCCCGCATATATAGAAAAATCGTCAAAAGCGCATTCTCGCTTCGCCTAACGCTAAGAGAGATCTGTTTAAATTCCACTTCGACGCTCCTCAAAAACAAATGCCAGCGACGCAAGCGCATCCATCGTCGTTTAAATTCCACTTCGATGCCTCTCAAAAAAGCAAACTTTAAGCCCAAACCTACTACTCTAAAAGTTCAAATTTTACAAATGAAGGATACTGAATGAAAAATTTCATATTTTCCGCACTTTTGGCTCTTAGCATCGCAGGCTGCGCCGTAAGCACCGCTCCGACGCCTGCAGGCAACTTGCGCTCGCTAAAATCCGAGATCGTAAACTACACTCGTCAAAGCTCCACAGCTTACGTCTATACGTTTAAAGACCTATTCAGCGGCGAGCTATACACCGCTCGCGCAAGCAGATATTATGCGGCTGCAGGAGATACTGCCTATATAAGTACCGCTTCAGGCGCTATCACCGATATGCGAATTATCTCGCGCAAGGCAGGTTCCGTTGTTCCGCGCGCTTATGATATCGGTAAAATCGAGACCAAACAAATGCATAAAAACGACGCTATTGCTGTACCTGAGAGTGAAAATATCAGCTTTTAATCCTACGCGATTTTTAGTCGCTGCGCCCTTGAAGGTAAGCGAGCCTGCTTTTACTTTGTGAAACGTTTTTGTGTTTGCTCTCTACTCTTATGAAGGCAATAGTTTCTGTTCTTAATCATGGCGGGCTGGCGCGATTTGCTTGCGCTTTAAAGTCCGCTGATTCTTTATGCGATTGCCTGCATAAATTTTATATTTTATAAGTTGTGGAATTTTATATTTCACAAAATTCTGCGCTGCACATCTTACTTATATGGCTCGGTTAGCATTTCCTATTCGCTTGCTTCGTGCTTAAGATTTCTTACTGCATAGTGCCATTTTGTCCACAAAATTCTATATTATGGAAATATAGCTGGCGCTAGAATTTTGATTGCGAAATTCTTATAAATTTTCTTTCTCGCAGTTCTTCACGTACTACTCGTTCTCGGTACCGTATTCTTAGTAGATAAGATATCGCGTAGATTTTTAAAACCCGCGCTTTGCAAATTTCGTATCTTGAAATTTTATCCATAAAATTTCGCATCGTAAAATTTTATTAAATTTATCCCGCATGAAAGAGGTGTTGCCGTCTGTTTACCGCAGCTTGATATAATCCCCGCATCGAAATTAGAACTCCTTTCAATAATCGGCGAGGCCTGTGTGGGTCTCGCTTTTTTATGCCCGTTAAATTTGGATTTTCGGTAAATACTCGGTAACAATTTGGTAAAATTTTAGTATTTTTCAGCATATTTTAAGCATATAATTTGTCATTTTGTGCTACTATTGCGCTTACAAACTTTTAAAGGAGTTCAAAATGAAACTAGTTAAACTTAGTTTAGCGGCAGCAGTCGCTGCAGGTGCTCTTGCTATGAGTGCAAGTGCTGTTCCGTTAGAGGAAGCTATCAAGGATGTGGATCTAAACGGATACGCTCGTATGCGATATACTCACGATCACCTTAAAAATAAAGCAGATAGCAATAGAGGTGTTTGGCAGTTTAAATCGGAAGTAGATTTTAAAGCTAAAATCGACGATAACTTCTTTGGTGTAGTAGGCATTAGATTTATGGATGAAGATCATGGCGAATCCGCTTCTTCTTCAAATAGTCAATATCATGGTAATCACGGCGCAAGAAGAGAAGACCCAGATTCTGATTTCGATATTGCTAAGGCTTACTTGGGATACACTATCGGCGGTACTACGATTGCAGTTGGTCGCCAGGGTATAGGCTCATTCTTTACCGATGATATGTATGGAGATGGCGTTAAGATTACTAGTACTGATATCGAGGGCTTAACAATTAGTGGCTTTTGGATGGATTCTCTAGAGAACGATGGCGATATTTCAAGCCTTGATTGGGCTAACGTAAATAATAAGCTAACTACCGATCATAACCTATATGGCATAGGATTTATGGGCTCATATGATCCCGTATCTTTCCAATTATGGTATAACTCTTTAGAAGATGTAGCAGATCTTTTTGCTGCAGAACTGGCTCTAAGCTTTGATATCTCTGATGATTTTAATCTCGGCGTAAAAGGTCAGTATGCATTTTCTGATTTCGATGGCGACTATAAAAATGTAGTGGGTGCCGATGATGCAGATTTCTGGGCTGCAGAAGCTAATGCTGGTTTCTTTGGTGTTGATTTAGCTGCGGGTTATTTGAAATTTGAACCTGATCATAAAGACAGCCTTTCTTTTGTATCCTTTGAAGATCAAGGATCCTTCATTAGCCCAGGTGAAGAGTTGTTAGACTATAGAAGCTTTAGAGGCGAAAATCACTACTGGTATGTAGTAGCAGGATATACTATCCCTGATACTGGTATCAGAATTGGTGCTGATTACCTAGACGGTAAAGCGCATGGTGACGATGCATACGAAGTAGTAGGTAGAATTTCTTATAAATATAATGAAAAGCTAAGCTTCAAAACTTGGTATTCTCACTATAAGATTGACGATGCTGCTGGCGGTCTTGATGAGAAAAAAGATCGCATCAGATTTGAGGCTAAATACAGCTTCTAATTATTTACCTTATACGGGTAAAATTAGGGCGAAGCTTTTGCTTCGCCCTTTTTAAATTCTAAATCAAGGTTTTCTATGAAAATTTTTAAAATTTCTTTTTTAGCATGTTTTTTTGCCTTTAATTTAAATGCCGCGGATAAAGCAAGCGATGACACGTATGTATTTGAAGCCAAAGGTGAGTTTGCCAAAGAGCTAAAATCCCTGATCGAAAAGCATTCTAAAGATGAAAACGTAACCGTAAATATCTACAAAAACACTCCGGTCGCAGGCAGTAAAATCCATAACGGCAAGGTAAATCGAAATATAAATTTTTTAAAAGAAAGAGGTGGGGCTATCTTTGCTGAGAAGTGCGCTTCATGCCACGGCGAGAATGGCCAAAAAAAAGCTTATGGAGTATCACGTAAACTCAAAGATATGGACGCTAAAGAGATCTCGATAGCTATGTCGCAATACACTACAGATCTAAGTTATGGTGGCAAGATGAAAAATATCATGCAGCCGATCGCCGCTAAGACGGGCGCTACGGAGCTAGGCTACATCATTGCTTATCTAAAAGGCGACGATTCGTTCTTATACGATAGCTCGTCTAGTAGGAGCACGAATACTGAAATTTCGACTGCCCCTAGCGAGCAGGGCTCGTATCTAAAATAAGGGGTATGCGATGAAAGTTGCTGTAGTTTTAGCTAACGGATTCGAGGAGCTTGAGGCGATAAGCATCATCGATATTTTAAGACGCGCGGATATTGATGCTCTAGCCGTGGGGTTAGAGAAAAAATGCGTTCGCGGTACGCACGGCATCGAGCTTGTGGCGGATGAAATTTTGGATGATATTAAGGCGTCTGAATTTTCCATGATCGTTTTACCGGGAGGCTTACCTGGCGCGGAGAATTTAGCCAAAAGCGAGAAGCTCGGTAAGATCCTACGCGACTTTGATGCAAATAACGCAAAAATCGGCGCAATATGTGCCGCTCCATGGGCGCTAGCTACCGCGGGTGTGCTAAAAAGCTCTTATACTTGTTATCCGGGTTTTGAAAGTCAGATCGCTCACCCAGGCTATACAAATGCGGCGAATGTCGTAAAAGATCAAAATATAATGACTTCGAAAGGCCCTGCTACTGCGATGGAATTCGCACTACAAATCGTCCGTGAGTTAAAAGGCGAGCAGGTTTATTCCAAGCTAAAATCTGATTTACTTTTTAAATAAAATTTCAAGTGGGAGCCGATTCTAGCGCGCTTTATTTTATCGCTCGTATAACGACGCGTGCTGATTTTGCTGCGCCTGAGGGCCGTAAATTTTATCTCGCTCTACACATATAAAATAGCCACAATATTTATTCTGAGTATCCGTAAACGAAATTCTCGCGACTCAAATTTTAAATCGAAAAACGCAAAAGGTTTTATGGGCAACAGATGGAATTTTATTGGAGCTAGTCGCTATTGAAACTAAACCTTACCGTCGCGACGGCGCGGAGCGTAAGCATAAAATATTTTAGGCGTATCCTCAAGAGGGCATCGCTGAGCTGAATAAATTTCAATGTGGCATCTTCGCGATACACTCGCTGGCAGAAGCTAAACAAATCGCGCAAAATGTGCTAAACAAGGGAATCGCGTGATCAAAAACGATAAGATCACGCTGGATATAAATTTGATCAAATAGCGACGTCAATGTATCAAGAGGCAAAACGGCGCAGTTTTTGAAGGTTTTGTCGGTAAAGCACAGATCTATCGAGAAGCATATAAGCTTGTAGCGCGCGACGAAAGTGCCATTTAGAATTCCTAAAAAGGATAAAATTTAGCGCTTCTTTAAAATATCGTCGTTTAAAAATGTCGCGCTGCTTTGTATTGTTTTGATAACGCGGTCTTTAGAATTTTGCGTTTTGTCGGGTACGGGTCTATGTGCGATCAAATTTACGCGCCCGATTTTCGCCGTGAAATAAAAATTCCCCAGTATCGTCGCGTTTAGAAACACTCCAAAATATATCCGTTCTAATCCCCATATCCCTATGCTGGCGGCATGAATGGGCACAAAAATTATCGCGATTAAGACCGGATAATAATCCGAAATTTTATTTTTGGCAAGGATTACGGTCGTAACGATGGCATATGCGATGAGCGTAAAAGGAGAGATAAGCAAGAGTGCAAAAAGCGCGTTTATGCGCCGATAATCTTCGTGCCCGATTAAGACGCAAAAACTACAAAACGCGAGCGTTATGAGAAAAAATAAAGGTAAAATCCACCGCGTTTTCGCGCCACGCCCTTTAAGCAGCGATAAAAAGAGCAGATGAGAGTCCAGCGCAATACAATAATAATCAAATATAACCGATGAGCTTAGAAACGTGAGCGGTATGCCGAGCAGTGCACCCGGCCCGTCAAAATATACCCCACTAAACATGAGCCACGTGATAAAGAGCATAAAAGCATATTTAAGACCCGCATAAGTGGTGCAAACACAGATACTAGCAAGGATAAATCGTATAAATTTGCTCATTTGCCTTCCCCTAAATTTAAGTGATTATAGCAAATCGCGAAAAACAAACGGCGCAAAATTTTAAATTTAGCCGTGCGCTCGCCAAATCCGCTGCTGATTACGAGCTCGTGCGCGCTAGAAGCACGCTCAATGTCTTCGTATTATTTCATCCGCGCCCGCGCCGCAAGATAAAATTCATAAATTCTAAATCCGTTTTGCGTTATCATTGCGCTAAATTTAAAATTTTACGCAAAGGGGATCATATGAAAAATACGGCATTCATCACGGGCGCTACGAGCGGCTTTGGAGAGGCGATCGCTAGGGCGCTTAGTGCGCAGGGCTATAAGATCATAGCACTCGGGCGGCGCAAGGAGCGGCTACAGAAGCTAGCCGGCGAGCTAGGCAATACGCACATTATCGCCGCGGACATTCGCGATAAAGCTGCGGTGTTTGACGCCGTGAGTGCGCTGCCTGAAAATTTCAAAGACGTCGAGGTGCTCGTAAATAACGCAGGTCTTGCGCTAGGACTTGAGGGGATCGCGCAAACACCCGTAGAGGATTTGGAGACGATGGTCGATACGAATATCAAAGGCGTGTTGTATTCGACCAAGGCGGTGCTGCCGCTGATGATCGCGCGCAAAAGCGGCTATATCTTCAATCTCGGCTCGACTGCGGGCGCGTGGCCCTATCCGGGCAGCCACGTTTACGGCGCGAGCAAGGCGTTTATCAAGCAGTTTAGTCGCAATATCCGCAACGACCTGCGCGGCACGGGCATCCGCGTGACGGAGATTGCGCCCGGCATCTGCAAGAGCGAGTTTAGCGAGGTGCGCTTTAAGGGTGATCTAGCGCGCGCTGCGGCCGTGTATGAGGGGGTCGATGCGATCCTGCCCGAGGATATTGCGCAGATCGTGCTAAGCTGCCTAGCGATGCCCCGTCGCGTAAATATCAACGTGATTGAGGCGATGGCGACGCAGCAGAGCTGGGCGGGGCTTTTTATCGAGAAGCATTAAATTCTAAGGCGAGAAAATGAAAAAAATTATATTACTAATGTTTTTATCGGTTGCCGCATTTGCGGTAGATGACGCGACCAGACAGCATAATGCCGAGCTTTTCGGCATCTGGACGCTAGTGCCGCCCGTCGTGGCAATCGCGCTTGCCTTTATCACCAAAGAGGTGATCCTGTCGCTTTTCATCGGCGCTTTTAGCGGCACCTATATGCTTGCAGTCGTCGGCAACAATCCGATCTCCGCGCTTGTGGGCAGCTTTACCGATCTGGTCGCGCGCGTGGTGGGCTCGATGGCCAGCAAAGGCAACGCGGGCGTACTTTTGCAGGTGCTTTGTATCGGCGGCGTGGTCGCGCTGATTAGCAGGACGGGCGGCACGAAAGCCGTGGCGCTTTGGATTAGCAAGCGCGCTAAAACTGGTATCTCGGCGCAAATTTCGACGTGGATTATGGGTCTTTTCGTATTTTTCGACGACTACGCAAATGCTCTGATCGTAGGCCCCGTCATGCGGCCGATCACCGATAAATTTAGAGTCAGCCGCGAAAAGCTCGCCTTCATCATCGACGCTACCGCCGCGCCGATTGCCGGTATCGCGCTAATTTCTACCTGGGTAGGTCTTGAGGTCTCTTTGATAAGAGCGGGATATGATCAGATCGGCGTGCAAAACGTAAACGCCTTTTCGATCTTCGTGCAGACCATGCCGTATCGCTTCTACAATCTTTTTATGCTTGCTTTCGTAGTTTACGTGGCGTTCATGCGCAGGGATTTCGGACCAATGCTCTCGGCCGAAAGGCGAGCGGCGAGCGGCGAAATTCATTCTAAAAATTCTAACATCGCCGAGCTAGAAGATAAAACGCTAGAGCCCAAAGAGGGGATCAAGCCGCAAGCTTCAAATGCCGTCATCCCGCTTATAGTGCTAATCTGCGGTGCGTTTGCGAGCTTTTATTTTAGCGGGCTAAGCAAGCTTGAGGGCGATGCTCTCGCAGCCGCAAAAGCCGCTCCGCTAAGCTTTGCGACGCTTCAGGCGACGTTCGGCAACGCGAACTCGTCGGTCGCGCTTTTTCAAGCGGCGCTTCTTGCTACGGTCGTGTCTATATTTATGAGCGTTTACCGCAAAATTTTTGACGTCAGAGAGGCGATCTCTACGTGGATCAAGGGGTGGAAGACGATGATCGTCACGATCGTGATCTTGCTGCTTGCATGGTCGCTCAGCTCAGTCATCAAAGAGCTCGGCACGTCGCGCTATCTGGTCGATATGTTGAGCCAAAATACGCCGAAATTCTTGCTGCCGGTAGCGATTTTCGTGCTGGGCTCGTTAATTAGCTTTTCGACGGGTACTAGCTATGGCACGATGGGAATTTTAATGCCGCTTGCCATACCTTTGGCAAGCGCCGTGGGGCTTGCCCACGGGCTTTCGGGCGATGCGCTTCACGCCTATATGATCGTAAATATCTCGGGCGTGCTAACCGGCGCGATTTTCGGCGATCACTGCTCGCCGATTTCGGACACCACGATCCTTTCGTCGATGGGCGCGGGCTGCGATCATATCGAGCACGTAAAGACGCAGATGCCTTACGCTCTATCCGTCGGCGCGGTCGCCGTGCTAGCGGGCTACCTGCCCGTAGCGCTAGGGCTTAGCGTCTGGATCGCGCTACCGATAGGATTTGCCGTTACGTGGGCTCTCGTGCGATTTGCAGGCAAAAAGGTAGAGGAGTAGCTCCCGCAAATTTTAAACTTGCTTTTAAATTTTAAATTCCGCAGTAATGCGGAATTCTGCCTGGCGGAATTCTAATCTGCCTTGCGAAATTTCACTCCGCAAAATTTCGTCGCGCGAGCAAATTTTAAAGCGAAATTTTAACTAGCCGCGTCAAAACGGCTCGTGCGCCTGCAATTTAAAATTTTTAAAGTAAACGGATAGTAAAATACCGATAAATTTCAAACAAGGAGAATGAAATGAAAAATCCTAAGATGTTCCTCTGGGGGGGGGTGTTAGCTGCTTTTTTAGTTGGTTGCGGCGATGATACCGAGGTAAAGACCAAGGAGTATTACGATATTCATCTAAATGAGGCTAAAGAGGTTTACGCAAAGTGTGATTTCAATACTTTAAAGGACGGAAGCAACTCATATAAGAATTGCGTGAACGCAAAAGAATCGGTCAATGATATAAAAGTTATGACGGTAGAATACTATGAAAAGCATATAGAGGAAGCTAAAGAAGTAGAAAAGAATTGTGATTGGGATAAGATAGAAGAAGGAAGCAAAATGCACAAGAATTGTGAAAATGCAAGTAAGGGGTTAGAAGAATATAGATGGAATGAACGTAAAAAGATGTTCTCTGGAACAAAATAAATTTTAATATTAATTCAATATTAAAATTCCTCTTATGCCCTATGCGTAAGCTCATTTTAACTTACTCTACACCGAAGGCGCGGAGTAAGTTCGCTCTACGCGGCTTAGAATTTTGCCGTATAAAATTCCTCCTGCGAAACGATACGGCGTAAAATCTTGCTTTACGGATTTTGAAATTTCAAATTTAAAGCCTGCGGGCTTGGCTATCACAGAAAAGACTTACGGGCTGCGCGGCGCCTTAAAATTTAATCATTTTAAAATTTACGCCGTGCGCCTAGTCTAAATTTCACTCGGCGGCGGTTTACACGGCGTGCTAAATTTAACCTCGCGCGCGCACTTTATCCGCGCCCTAGTCTAAATTTAAAATTTCAAATTTGCGGTAACAGTTCGTGCGGCGCGAGGAATTCCTCACATACAGCAATCTTGACTTACGCTATTAAATTTAAAGAAGCGACGGCGTCTTTCTCGCGCTATGCTGCTCCAAGTCGTACGGCGGCGTTGTGCGTTAAATCTTAAATTTACGTGCTAGGCGGTGGAAGGCAGCATTTGCCCCGTAAAATTTTAACTTTCGCACGCCGGACGACGGCTGGGCGCTATTGCTCGCGCGCCGCGAGAAGCCGCTTCTAAATCATCAAGCCGAGTTAAATTTTTTAGCGCGCCGAAATTTTAATCTATGCGGCGCGATTTACGAAACGACGAAATTTTGAGCTTGCGCTGCGATTTATAGCGCATCAAAATTTTAACTTGCGCAGAGCGATCCACCACGTATCCAAATTTTAAGTCGCGTAGTGCGATCCGCGATGAACAGGAATTTTAATTTGACGTGATTTATGACGCACTGGAATTCCAACCTGCACTACGGATCTACGACGCACGGACGCGTAGCCTAGTCGATTGCTCGCATCGCATCGAGCCGCTTTAAAAACAGTTCTACTTTGCGCAGCTGCGCCGCATCTAGCGCCCTACCCGAGTAAAAATACTCCACGCTGTTGCCGTTTGGATAATTCACATGCGAAATGCCCGTTCCTTCGCTTCTCGGCTCAAATTCTAAGGACAAATCCGCGCCGCCTCGAGAATAAAGCTTGAGCTGCGAATTCGCATCTACGGCGCGCGGCGACATGCGGCATTTGTCTTCGCCGCACTGCTCTTCGCCGCGGGCATTGACCGCCAGCTTACCGTCGCGTTCGCGGATTGCGCCCAGCTCGCCCGTTTGCGAATTTGCGCTAAATTTTATATCGCCGTCTGCGTCAAATTTATCCGCACAAACCTGCGATTTTACGTCGCGCGAAGTATCCATGCCGAAGCCGCGCTCATCCGCGTTAGAAAACTCATCATACCCCACTGCGCCGTTTTTTCTGGCGCCGCACGACACTGCACGAAGTTCGCTCATACCTTGCTCTATCATATCGGGCTTGCTCTCGCCGCGCCTTTCTGTGTTACGCTCGCCATCATTCTCGCCGTAACCTTCAGTGTCGCCCTCACTGCACCCCTCTGCGTCGTACTCGGCGCCACAGCTACCGTCGCTTACGCTCTGTCCGCCGCCCGCGCCTCGTCCTTCCGCGCCAAATTTGTGGGCTTGCGCAGATGAATTTATATCAAATTTTGGGTCACCCTCGGCGTTAAATTTAGTCGCCTGCGAGGGCAAATCCTCACCGCGCGCAAGCTTTAGCCCTCCGCCCAGCTCACTTGCAAGGCGATTTAGCGTGCCATCGATGCCGTCGATGATGCGCACGTGAGGCGGCAAAATTTCGCGCAAAACGTCCTTGAAATAGTTAAAATGCGTGCAACCAAGCACGAGCGAACTGAGGCGCTCAAGCTCAAATTTAGCCAGTTCCCCCTGCAGATACGCCCGAACCGCAGGCGAGTCAAACTCCAAATCCTGCGCAAACTCCACGAGACGAGGTAGCGGCAGGCTCCACGTCTCGCACTCCAGCCGCCCGACAAGGCGCGCGAGCTTTTCGCCCGCGATCGTTAGCGGCGTGGCGATGAGCAGCGTCGGGCATGCGCCGAAGCTGTCCGCGGCGAGCTTGACGGCGGGCTCCATGCCGATGACGGGCACGCTAAATGCGCCGCGAAGCTCCGAGATAGCCGCGCTCGTGGCGGTGTTGCAAGCAACGACGACCGCGTCCGCGCCGTGCGTGACCAAAAACCCGACCGCATCGAGGCTCAGCCGCACGATCTCGGCTCTACTTTTCGTGCCGTAGGGGACGTGATCCTCGTCGGCAAAATACAAAAACTCCGCCCCGCTGAACCGCTGCAGAGCCTCGGCGAGCACGCTCAGCCCGCCGATACCCGAGTCAAAAAACGCTATTTTCAAATCTTTATCCAAGGTTAAATTTAATGCGCGATTATAGCTCAATCCAAGTAAAATTTAAATTTTGAGCGGGCTTGGCGGCTCTGTAGCCGTTAAATTCTCGCCGCTTCGTTAAAATTCGCGGCAAATTTAATTAATTTTTTTGGGGGGGGGGGGGGTAGAATTAGCCAAATTTTACCCAAAAAGGATACTAAATGAAAAAATCGCTATTTGCGTTAGCATTTACCGCTTGCTTTGCGTTAGGAGCGTCCGAGCTTGAGACGCTAGAAAAAGAGTGCGATGGCGGGAATATGAAGTCTTGCACTCAAGCGGGAGCATTACATATTTTTAAGAACGACAATCCCGACAAAGGAGTTAAAATGCTTAAAGAAACTTGCGATAAAGGAAATATGGATAGTTGTTGGATTTTAGGAGATGAGTACACAGGAAACGGACTTTTAAAAAAAGATATAGAAAAAGCAAAATTTTATCTTGAGAAAGCTTGCGACGGTGGATATTATATGGGCTGCATGAGTTTAGCCGCTTATATATATGGCACAGATGATATGGAAAAAGCGGCGATTTATTACAGAAAGAGTTGCGATTTAGGAAATTCTTTGGGTAGCGAAAATGCCTTGGGTAGCTTCGACTCTTGCTATAAATTTGCCATTTATAGTCAGCTTGCTATGAACGATACAAAAAAAGCGGCACAATATTATAAAAAAGCTTGCGATCTAGGCAAAGATGATCCGTCCGCCGGACTTTTCAATACTTGGCAAAAATCCTGCGATATGTATGAGCTGCTAAAATAGCGCGCCGAGCCGCGGCCGGTACAATACGCGTCGGCTGCGGATTAAAATCCCGCCGCCTTTAAATTTAAATCGTGGCGGTAGGCTACTAAGCTCAACGATAAAATTTTAAATTGATCGGGCGATATGCGGTAGAATTTAACGTAAATTTACACGGATCCTGCATAGATTTTAGCGCAAGCAAAGCGCTAAAATAAAGAGGCGGATTTGTCATAAGCAAATACGTGCCAAAGCATAGATTGGCACGCAGCAGAATTTTAAGTTAGGATTATGGAGGCCTTATGTGCTTGCGCCTCCGCAAAGATCGGGCAATTGCAAGGTTGGAATTTACGCAGTCGCGCGAATTTTTTGATGTGGAATTTAGAATTTTAATTCCTAGAGCTTCGAATCTGGCGCTGAGCCTTGAAATATCGTAGCGATATGATTTTAAAATTTGCCACCGCATCGCTTTAAAAATCTTGCTTGAAAATTTTAATTACGCAGCGTAAAATTTTTCATTCCTGCCAGGGCGCTGCGTTTTTCTATAAAAATTTTGCTCTTTTGCTCTGGCGCTGTGTTTTCATCGCAGAATTTCGCGCCTTTTTTTGACGCGGCATTCTTAACGCGCAATCCTCGCTATTTTGCTTGTTAAAATTTAAGTGATAAATCCAGCGATGTAAACGCACGGCATAAGGCTCTTATCGCTGGCGCCACTTTAAAGCGAAATGAGATAAATTCTACGTGGCGCAAAAGGCGCCCGATTAGGCTTTGCGGCGTCCTTGCATACTGCGCAAAAGTGCGATCTCCTCCGCCCAGAGGCTATCGTCGATCGTCTCTAAAATCAGCGGGATCTCGTCAATGTTCGGGTCGTTCATGATGTTTTCAAACGCCGCGAGCCCCAAAAATCCGCGCCCGAGGCTCTCGTGCCGATCCTTACGCACGCTAAGCTCGTTTTTTGTGTCGTTTAAGTGCATGCCGCTTAAAAATTTATAGCCGATCGCGCGGTCAAACTCGTTCATCGTGCGCTCGTAGGCCTGCTGGCTGCGGAGGTCGTATCCTGCGGCGAACGCGTGACAGGTATCGATACAGACGCCGATGCGATCTTTATTTGAAATTTTATCGATCACGTAAGCGAGCTGAGCGAAATCATAGCCGAGATTGGAGCCCTGACCCGCGGTGTTTTCTAGCACGAGTTTGACGCCTGCGGTGTTTGCGATGGCGAAATTTAGCGACCCTGCGATATTATCCAGGCACTCTTGAGCTGAAATTTCATTTAGATGCGAGCCCGGATGAAAGTTCAAAAGCCTAAGCCCGAGCGCCTCGCAGCGGCGGATCTCGTCCACGAAGGCGTTTAGGGACTTCTCGCGCTCCGCCTCGCGCGGATGACCCAAATTTATGAGGTAGCTATCGTGCACCAAAACATGCTCCGCGCTGATGCCGCTTTGCTTCAGCGCGTCCTTAAACGCGACGATCTCCTCTGCGCTAAGCGGCGGCGCGTCCCATCTGCGCTGATTTTTGACGAACATCGCAAACGCGTCCGCCCCGATCTTTGCGGCGTTTAACGGCGCGTTGGAAACTCCGCCGCTAGCACTCACGTGCGCTCCGATCCGCTTCATTCTGCCTCCTAAATTTCATTTTACGCCGCGTGCGGCAAATTTCATAAACCCGAGCTGCGCGCGGATTTTTTAAATTTCAATGCGCGCTTTTTCTTTCGCACATACGCGCTGCTTGGTAAATTTCGCCGCGAAGAGCCGGCGCAGAACGTCAATAAAACTGCGCCGTTTGTGCAGCTTAGGCGGCTACCCCGCCGAGTAATGGAATTTTGACCGCTCGCGCCGTGTTTCGGGCGGCTGCTAGAGCGCATTATTCCCGCGCGCTTACAAGAACGCACCGCACGAAATTTTACTCGTTTTCGAGCCCTGTGGAGTAACATATCTTGCGTGCTGTAAATGCCTGCCGCGCAAAATTTTACTGCAGTTCGCGGATTTTGATCTTTACGCCGCGTTTTACGTCGGCGAAGCTTATGGATCTTCCGCCGCCGTCCTTGCCGCGGCAAACCTTATAATCGATAGAGCCATCTTGCAGGCTTTGCGCGAGGCAACGGCGCTCGCCCGCGTCGCTGCCGCCAAAGATCGGCTTGCCGTCTAGGATTTGGCCGAGAAGCCCGCGGTAGTGCTCGGCGCCGAAGAATTTTTTATTGAAAACGAGCTCGTCATCGCACGCGCCGTTCATGCAAATTTTATCGCCTTTTAATACTAGGCTCAGCACGCTGATGCCGCTTGCGTAAATTTGAACCTCGGTTTGGTTTTTAAATTTACGCATAAAGCCCGCGTCGCTGGTGCGAGTAAGCGGCGAAATGACGGTGAAATTTACAGCTTGCGTGGAAGCGGGCTTGAGCGCGGTGGTAGCGCAGCCTGCGAGTAGAAGCGAAAGTGCAAGTGGCGCCAGAAAAGAGCATTTCATAAATAATCCTTAATTTAAGTTGGGTTTAAGTGCGTCTTGAGTAGAATACCGCCTTTAATCTTAATACCAGATTAAGTGGCCCCTTCGTCTAACGGTTAGGACATCGCCCTTTCACGGCGGTAAAACGAGTTCGAATCTCGTAGGGGTCGCCACTTCTAGTTTTAAAATTTTTTGACGCAAATTTTAGTTTTTAAAATTCTGAAATTTTATCTAACTTCTAAATTTCAAAATTATACGCTTTTGCTGCTTCCTGCGCTACAAAATTCCAAGACTGCAATAAAATTCTACTTGATAGTTTTAAAATTTAGCCCCGCCGAATTTATGTAATAAATTTTATGCGGACAGATGAAACTCTATGAAATAAAACTCGCAAATTTAGCTCTTTCTAAAAAAAATTCGCTAAATTTATTGAATGCAAAATTTTAAAGAATACGTAAATGAAATTCTAAAAAATCATCCTGGCGAGCGCGTCACGAGCTTTAGTTTCGAGGGCGAGAAATACTGGCTCAAGCAGCCGGAACTGCGCATCCGCGGTGGATTACTTACGAAAATATTTAAAGCAAATCCGAAAGCCGCTTTCGATTACGAAGCGCTAAAATGCGAGAGCTTGTACGCAGCCGGCGCGCCTGTGCCACAGCTGGTGCTGCGAGACGAGAGCTTTTTCGTACTCAAAGACGGCGGCACGCCGGTGGACGAGGTGCTAAAAAGCTCGGATGAGGTATCTTGCGTGGCGCTTATTGAGGGCTACGCTACGGCGTTAGCACAGCTACATTCGCGCGGCTTCATACACGGCAGACCCGCGCTGCGCGACGTTTTAGTAAAAAACGGCGAGATGAAATTTATAGATTTTGAAAATCGCGGCGAGCGCGGTGATCTGCAAAAAGCTAAAATGCGAGATTTTTTGCTGTTTGTCTATGATCTTTGTCGTGAAGGTCTGAGCGAAGGCTTTGTTCGCGCAAGCATTTGCACCTACGCCTCAAGCGGCGGGCAGGATGTAGTGCAAAGTGCGTGGACTACGGTACTTGCGCTGCGTCCGATATATTTTATCGCCAGGCTCTTGCCGCAAAAATTTAAAGATCTAAACGCGCTCGTGCGCACGTTTGAGCTCTGCCTAAAAATAATTGAGGAAAACGATGATCAAAGAAAAACAAAGTAAATTCGCTAAATTTAAATTGGTGATTATACTCGCCTATATGTCCGCTCTGGCGCCACTTTCGACCGATATGTATCTGCCCGCGCTGGAAAAGGTAAAGGCAAGCTTTGCTACGAGCGAGTTTTACACTCAGCTATCAGTTGCGAGTTTTTTCATCGCTTTTGCGCTAGGACAGCTCGTTTATGGGCCGCTAAGCGATAAATTTGGTCGTAAAAAGCCGTTATACGCGGGCATTTTGCTTTTTATATTTGCGTCGCTTGCTTGCGTGAGCTTTGATAGCGTTTACGCGTTTATATTTTTTAGATTTTTGCAAGCTTTAGGCGGGTGCGCGGGAGTGGTACTTGCGCGAGCCGTAATTAATGATAAATTCGAACTGCACGAGGCTGCGGCGATGTTTGCGCTGATGATGGTCGTAGGCTCGCTAGCGCCGATGCTAGCACCAACTCTAGGTGGATTTGTGCTAGATTTTTTCTCATGGCAAGCGATTTTTGCGATTTTGTTTGCGCTTGGAATTTTGCTTTTTGCATTTATATTTTTCGGACTTGGCGAGAGCGCTCAGATAGACAGGACTGCTACACTTAGCGTAAAAGGCGTGCTTGGCGAATACGGCATAATCTTGCGAAATAAAGAATTTATGCGCTATACGCTAGGATTTGCGGTTGCGATGAGCGCACTTTTTGCTTATATCACGGGCTCTAGCTTTATATTTTTGGGCTATTATGGGCTGGGCGAGCATGCCTTTGGCGTAATATTTGGCATCAACGCTCTTGGAATGACCCTTGTTTCGGCACTAAATGCCAAACTCGTGCAAAATCGCGAACCCGCAGCTTTATTAAATTTCGGCCTAATAGCGATGCTTGTGACGAGCTTGATTTTGTTCGCATGCTCTATGCTTGACCTTCCTTTCATCTGCTTTGAGGCTTCGCTTTTCGTATTGCTTTCATCCCTTGGCTTTGTTGCGCCTAACGCCACGACGCTTGCGATGGCGCTGTATAAGGACGGCAACTCTGGCGCAGCTTCGGCGGTACTGGGGACTGTGCAATTTGCCATCGCCGGGGCTATTTCGTTTATCGTGGGTGCAGTGGGAGCGAATAAGCCGTTTTTGCTCGCAAGTGTGATGGCGATTTGTGCTCTTTGTGCGAACGCTGTGTATTTTTTATTGCGAGAAAAGAATCAAAAATTTTAATTTTAATATTTTTTAAATTTATCGTTAAGGATTGATTAGCTAAAATTAGCTCTCGTTCTTTCAGTGTAAGAAAGACAATTCGGTAAAAAAGGAAACAAGCCAATGAGCGATATTATCGCATATAAACTTAACGGTGAAATTTACGATACTCAAAGTATCGGCGAGCGCGCAAGCGAGGCGCAGCCGATATATTTCGATAACTCCGAGGACGCGCTTAAAATTTTGCGCCACTCCTGTGCGCATCTTTTGGCGCAGGCGGTGCGCGAGCTCTACCCGAGCGCTAAATTTTTCGTAGGACCGGCGATCGAGGATGGGTTTTACTATGATATGCGCGTTAGCAAAAATGGCGGCGAGAAGCTCGGCGAAGAGGATTTGGGGGCGATCGAAAAAAAGATGCGCGCGCTTGCCGAGGCAAATTTAGAGATTAAAAAGATAGCCTCCACCAAAGAGGCGGTCGCGAAAAAATATGCAAACGACGATCTTAAGCAGGAAGTTTTAAAGCGCATCCCCGACGGCCCGGTTAGCTTATATGCACAGGGCGAGTTTGAGGATATCTGCCGCGGCCCGCATGTGCAAAATACGAAATTTTTGAAAAATTTCGCCCTCACGCGCATCGCGGGGGCGTATCTCGGCGGCGACGAGAAGCGCGAGATGCTAACTCGCATCTACGGCGTCGTATTTGCCGATAAAGATAGCCTTAAAAAACACCTTACGATGCTCGAAGAAGCCAAGAAGCGCGATCACCGAAAGCTCGGAGCCGAGATGAAATTTTTCACCTTTGACGAGCAGATCGGCGCAGGACTTCCGATCTGGTTTCCTGCGGGCACGAGGATGCGTATAAAGCTCGAGGAGCGCCTTTATAGGCAGCTTCGCAAGCGCGGCTACGAGCCGGTGCGCGGCCCTGAAATTTTAAAATCCGACGCGTGGAAGATCAGCGGGCACTACAGTAACTACAAAGAAAATATGTATTTTACGACGATCGAGGATCAAGAATACGGCATCAAGCCGATGAACTGCGTCGGTCACATCAAGGTTTATCAAAGCGAGATCCGCTCATATCGCGATCTACCGCTTAAATTTTGCGAATACGGCGTCGTGCATCGCCACGAAAAAAGCGGCGTCTTGCACGGGCTTTTCCGCGTGCGCGAGTTTACGCAGGACGACGCGCATCTGTTTGTGATGCCGAGCCAGATCAAAGAAAACGTCTATGAAATTTTAGATTTCGTGGGGCTCTTGATGAAGGCTTTCGGATTTGAATACGAACTTGAAATTTCGACCAAACCGCAAAAGGCGGTCGGCGACGACGAGGTTTGGGAGATCGCGACGAAGGCATTAAAAGACGCGCTTGACGAAAAGGGCTTAAAATACGGTCTAGACGAGGGTGGCGGCGCATTCTACGGGCCTAAGATCGACATCAAAATCACCGACGCGCTCGGGCGAAAATGGCAGTGCGGCACGGTGCAGGTCGATTTTAACCTGCCTGCGCGCTTCGAGCTTGGCTACATCGACGAAAATAATGAAAAAAAGCAGCCCGTGATGCTGCATCGCGCGATTTTGGGAAGCTTCGAGCGCTTCGTGGGGATTTTGCTCGAGCACACCGCGGGCGAGCTTCCGTTTTGGATCTGTCCTACGCAGGTATCGATCGTGCCGATCGGCGAGGCGCATGCAAGCTATGCGAAAGAAATTTTAAATTTGCTGCGCGAAGCAGGCATTGACGGCGAAATTTTAGATAAAAACGAAACGCTAAATAAACGAATCAGAACGGCTGAAAAGCAGAAGGTGCCGCTCATCATCGTCCTAGGCGATAATGAAGTTTCGGCTCGCAGCGTGGCTCTGCGCGATCGTAGGGCGCGCGAACAGCGAAATTTAGGGCTGGATGAGTTTTTAAATTTCGTAAAAGCTAAATTAAACGAGGTGAATTTTTGAGCAGAGGCAAAGAGGTTTTTCTAAACGAGGACATTCCGGCTAGCGAAGTCAGGTGCATAGGCGACAACGGCGAGGTTTACGGCATAATTTCAAAGGCGCAGGCGCTGCAAATCGCCGAGCGAGAGGGTGTGGATCTGGTTTTGATAGCGCCCGATGCAAAGCCGCCCGTTTGCAAGGTCATGAACTACAGCAAATTTCGCTATCAGCAGGAAAAAAAGCTCAAAGAGGCGAAAAAAAAGCAAAAAATCATCGAGATCAAAGAGATCAAGCTGTCCGCCAAAATCGCTCAAAACGACATTAATTACAAAGTAAAGCACGCGAAAGAATTCCTTGATAGCGGCAAACACGTCAAACTTCGCGTATTTTTAAAAGGGCGCGAGATGTCAAGCCCGGAAATCGGCGTAAATTTGCTCAATAAAATTTGGGACGAATTTTTTGCGGAAGTTGCCGATCGCGATAAAGCGCCTGCGCTGGAGGGTCGCTACGTAAATATGCTGATCACGCCGAAAAAGGCGTAGCGTAAATTTAGCGGTATTTTGCGCTACGTGCGGCAAAATTTTAAAATTTACGCGCTGTTTCTTCGCGGTACAGCGTGTAAATTTAAACTAAATAGCGTAGTTTTAAAATTTAATGCGGGCTAAGTTTATCTCTAAATTTAGCCCTTTAAATTTGTATAAAATTTTTTTGATCAAGTCAAACCGAATCTTAATCGAGCGGCAAAATTTAACTTTAAATTTATCTTGCGTTAATTTAAGCTATAAAATTCCTTAAATTCAAATTTTTCAAAGAAACTTTATTATATACTTCCCGTTCACTTTAAAAAAAGGACGACCATGCCAAAGATGAAAAGCGTGCGCGGTGCCGTCAAGCGTTTTAAAGCGGGCAAAAACAAGATCAAAAGAGGCTCGGCGTTTCGCAGCCACATTTTGACGAAGATGTCTCAAAAACGCAAGAGGAATTTGCGCGAGGCCCAATACGTCGATTCTACGAACGTATCTGCGGTTAAAAGAATGCTTTGCAAATAGTGCGAAGTTAGTTTTTGACGAAAGTCATTCAAACTCCCCTAAATTTATGGATTTTAGGGCAAGATCCCCAAAGGGACGCCGATTAAGAAAGGATTAATATGGCAAGAGTAAAAACGGGCATCGTTAGACGCCGCCGTCACAACAAGGTGCTAAAGCTTGCGCGCGGATTTTATAGCGCAAGACGCAAACATTTCAGAAAGGCTAAAGAGCAGCTAGAAAGAAGCCTCGTTTACGCCTTCCGTGACAGACGCGCGAAAAAACGCGATTTCCGCAGACTTTGGATAGTGCGCATCAATGCAGCTTGCAGGCTAAACGACATCAGCTACTCTAAATTTATAAACGGACTTAGAAAAGCGGGCATCGAGCTTGATAGAAAAATTTTAGCAAATATGGCTATGAACGATGCCGAAGCTTTCGCAACCGTCGCAAAGAAGGCAAAAGCAGCATTAAAATAAGCTTTAAAATTTAGCCGTCTCCAAGGCGGCTAAATTTTTAAATTTCGACAAAGTTTTTAATTTTAAAAGCGCGTCCGCAAATTTGTCGAAATTTAAGAATTTGGGTAATTTTATTTGAGGCGGTGCAGAATGCTAAAGTCTTTTAAAAAAATCGTATCTCTTGCGCTTGTCGGTGCAGCAGGGTTCGGCCACGCGAGCGAGCAGAATTCCTGGAGCTATGCAAACGTGCAAAAATCACCTTCCAACAACACTTCCCGTTCCGACGTAATGAGCGCTGCGGACAGCCTGGGCGAGAAATTAAGCAGGCGCGACGCGGCTAGCGGTAACTCCGCGAGCGACGAGTATGAAAACTCATTTCGTATCAAGCTCGAATACGCAAGGGGCTTTGCCAAAAAGGGCTCATATTCGGGCAGGCTTAATAATCAGCGCGTTATGATGCCTGCATTTTGCTGGACGGGCAATAGCGGCGTAAATGCCGATTTTGGAATGGCATTACCAATATAGGCGGCGCGCTGGTTCCTTATGTAGCTTTCGGCTCTTACGAGGCGGCGACGCCGGGCAATCAAGCTACGCAATATCTGGTCAGAAGAGAAGAAGACGCAGTTCAGATGAAGCGAAATATCGCGGCGGGCATAGCAAATTTAGGCTATACCTATACCAAAAATTCTACTAGAAATCTAAATTTGGTCTATGCTGATATCGATAATTTCGTAAATTTCTACGGCAGAGAAAATATCGCGGGATACTTCATCGACGAAGTCAATACCGAGAATAATCCCGCAACTATCGCCTATATGGCGAATATCTACAATTATATCAAGACTAAATATCCGGGAATGCTAGTTTTAGCAAACAACGGTTGGGGCGTGCGCGACGCCATAGCCCCTTATGCGGACGTTTGGATGCTGCAAGAGGTGAGCGCGGACGACTACATAAACCACTATCGTCCTAGAACCTCTGAGTTTGAAAAAGACCCGGCAAATTCCTCTAAAATTTTGCACGTCATATACAACGCAAGACCGGATCAATACGACGAGATCATAAGGTTATCTCGCGAGCGCAACGCGGCAAATCTATTTATTACCTCCGATACGAATGCCTATCCTAGCGGATACGACGATCTGCCTACCTATTTTGAAGCGCTGATGCTAGCGATCAACAACTTCACGCCTAAAAACGGTAGCCTGTTTTCGCAGGTCGCAAGAGGCGGCAACCGGTTAGGCATCGAGATGCCGCGTTCGAAGGTCGATCTGGATCTTACCAAGCTAGCAAGGAATTCCGCTTATAAAAATTTAACCGACACTGACGGGCAGGAGTTTAACTTAAATGTAAGCGCGATTGGAAACTACGGCGGAGATTACAGCGACCGCTCGGGCGGCGTCAAATACGATCACAAGAGCGACGGAATTTTACTCGGAGCCTCCAAGAGAGTAGATGATCTTACGCTGGGCGTGATCTTTGGGTACCAAAAATCGGACGCTTGGTATGAGGGTAAATTCGACGGTGTCAAAGAAAACATCAAATCCTACGAGCTCGGTCTGGCGGGTAGATACGATTTTAACGAGAACGTGGATCTGGCGGTAAATTTAACATATTCAACAAACGATCATAAATTTGAAACCAACAACGGATTCGGCGCTATCCACGGCGCGAAATACAAGTCGCAAATTTGGGATTTTAGCACGAGAGCAGGGTATAAATTTTTATTTGAAAACGGCTATATTAAGCCATATTTGGGGCTTGGAGCGATTAGAGTGAACGAGGATGCGATCTCTAGGCTTAGATTTAGCTCCGCTTCAAAAACCGCGCCGAACGGCACGGCTGGAATTTACGCGATCAAAGCTTTCGGCGATCTGCAGATATTTGCAAATGCGGAGTACGAGCATCGATTCAGCGGCGATTCGTATCATGCTAGCAGAAAGTATTCGGACAGATACGACGTCGAGGGGCTTGATTATTCTAGCGGCGTGTTTAACGGCGCGATCGGATTGAAATATAAGATCCTTCAAAGCGTCGGACTCAGCGCATCGTACGAGCTAAGCGAGAGCAAAAATAGCCTGGCAAGAGCCGCTTTTGACGTGGAATTTTGATTTTAATCGGACGTAGCCCAAGATAGGCGGCTGAAGCATAACTGCAAATTCCTCTTTGCCGCAAATCAAAAATTTGCGGCTAAATTTTACCCGGGCTTTGCCGCGAAATTTTAAAATTTTGACCGTAAAATTTTTACTCGCATAATTTCTACTTTGAAATTCCATGTAAGGTCATTTTTTGTGCCGTTATGGATGCGAAGCGACGAGATGGAATCGCTGCCACAGAATTTCGCGCGGACGCTGAGGGGGTTTTAAAATTATAAGATTTTGCTCGTTTAAGACTTTGTGGATCGCGTTTCATCCGTAAGAGATTTTAAAATTCTATACTAGGTGCAACTGCGGAATTTTTAAAAGCAGCGGAATTGCAAGAACTCCAAAGGGGCAGTATTCATAATCCGAGGCAAAATTTAGATTGATTGAAAGCTACCGAAATTGGGTAAAAGAAGCGAAATTTTGCGGATCGCTCCGCAAAATTTAAGAGAGATTATTTTAGCTTGTCTAGTTCGATGATGTAAGGCACCGAGTTTACCCCCGCACCGAAGTATTTGGCAGCTAGGGCTTTTGCAGCGTTTAGCTCAGCAGCGCTTACGTCTTTGGCGCCTGCTTTGTTATCTTCAGCGTAGTATTTTCTAAAAACCGCTATCTTTTGCTCGTCGGTTTTAGCATTTTTGATCTCTTTGTAGATAAGCGCGGATTTTGCGTGGCCGTCATCGCCGTGAACGGAGGTCATGACGATATCAACATTGTTATTTTTTAGTGTTTCTTCGATCCTTGCCATCTCTTTGCGGCAGAATGGACACAAAGCGTCTGTCAGCATCAAAATCGTAGGCTTTTTAGGATCGTTTCCTAGCTTGATGATATTGTCTTTGCTCTCTGCTTTGAAGACCTTACTTAGCTGTCCTGCGATGCGGTCTTGTTTGATCTGCTCCTTATAGACTACGCGTTTTTTAGGATCGATGATATCGGTAAAGATCAGATCGCCTTGAGTGAAGATGATCTCCTCTTGCGACATATTGCCTTGAGAGATTTTTAAAACGACCGCTTCAACGCCCTTTGGCTCGCTAAGTGGGATGCGCTCGGCGACCTTTATTTCGATGCCTTGAGGCGCGCCGCCGTAGATAGATAAAATTTCGCTGTCGCTTAAAGCCGCGTTTAGGCTCGCTGCGAGCGCAACTGAAGTTAAAATAGCTTTTTTCATTTTTTTCCTTTGCAAAAAATTCCGTGCATTGTAGTGCAAAATTTTAAATTTTTACTTTTTCAAATAGCGTTTATTGTCGATCGTAACGATATTTCCCATTTTATCTAGGTATTCGAGATAGCAGATGACGAATTTCCTGCTAAGCCCAAGCTCCTCTTTGGCGTTTGTGACGTTTACGAAGCCCTCTTTTTCGATGATCGCGTAAAGGCGTTTGATCGCTAGGGCTAAATTTTCGGCCTCGACGAAGAGATTGTGCGCGAGACGGACGACCTTTTTGGCGTAGGTTAGCTTTTTTAACGCGTCATCGCCGCTGCTGCGGTCGATCTCTAGCTCGTCATATACGTTATACGGCGCAAGCGGCGCGATGCCGCCCTTTTTGATGAGATCAAAAATTTTACTCTCCAGGCTCTGCTTAAGCGCGTCAAAATCCACCCCCGATTTTACGTAAACTCCGCCCTTTTTGGAGACGATGCCGCCCCGCTCAAGCTCGCTAAGCGCACGCGCGGCAAGATCTTCGCTGGCCCACGAGAGCTTTAGGGCGATCGAGGCTGGCGAAAAGATCGCGTAGTCGTTTTTTGAGACGATAAATTTTATGAGGCTTTTCACGTCCTCGATCGCGCTTAGATCGTAAACGCATAAATTTGCTTCGTCGAAATACGTCCCTTCTATGCCGCGCGCGATCTTTACCGCTTCGTCGTATTCCATTCCGAAGCGCTGATATGCCGAAAATAGCCCGAATCCATGCTTGTGAAAGAGGCTTAAAATTTTAAACGCTTCGGTAAAATTTCGCTTCAAAAGCGCGGTGAGAAGTACGGCTTTGCTCTGCTTTTTTAGCGGCTCGACTACGGCGTTTAGCACGCGTCCTCCGCCGATTACGCGCGAGTTTGACAAGCAAACGAAGGGCTCGCCGAATTTCAAAAACATCGTTTTGTCAAATTTAAAGCTCACGAGCTTCTCGCCGCTAGGAAGTTCTTTTAAAATGAGCGCTTTTGCCGCGCTTTGCTTACTTCCGACGCAAAACAGCACATCTTGGTTGTGTGAAATTTCGCCGCTAAAGGTGCAGTCGGCTTCATTAAAGCCGCGAAAAAAGCCTTTTTTGCTTAGGATTTGCCCCTTTTGCAGCTCGCTCGTTTTGGCGTCCAGACTTAGCGCGACGCGGTTTGGAGCCTGCGCCAGCGGCGTGTCCTCGTCGTGTATCTGCACGCTTTTGACGTTAAAAATTTTACCCAGATCGCAGTTATAAAGCTTCTCGCCCTTTGAAATAGCGCCGTTAATGAGGCTGCCCGTTACGATGGTGCCAAGCCCCTTAAGCGAAAAGACGCGGTCGATGTAGTAGTGCACCACGCCGCCTCCTTGGCGCTGCGCGGGCTTGATATTGAAGAGATAGTTTTTCAGTTCAATGATACTTGCGGGATCTTTTATGCTGATAAAAAAAGTGTTTAAAATTTGCAAATCCTTAAATTTACTGATGTATTCCTTGCACTGCACCGCGACCTCGGACTTGCGCGCGTCGTCGGCTAGATCGCACTTGCTGATACATAAGATCACGCTTTTTACCCCAAGCATCGATAAAATTTGAATATGCTCTTTGCTTTGCGGCATCAGCCCGTCGTCCGCGGCGACTACCAGCATCGCAGCGTCGAAGGCATACGCGCCGCTAATCATCGTTTTGACTAGATTTTCATGCCCAGGAACGTCGATGAAAGCGACGTTGGTATCCCCAGAGCGCAGATGCGAAAAGCTAAGATCGATCGTGATACCACGTTCTTTTTCGCTCGGCATTCGGTCCCCCTCAAAGCCGTTTAGCGCCTTGATTAACGCGGTTTTTCCGTGATCGATATGGCCTGCGGTGCCGATGATTACGCTATTCATAAATTTCTCCGATCTTTTTTATTAAATCTTGCAAGTCGCTTTTTAAAATCGATCTGAAATCGAGCAAAAATTTATCATCTTCGATCCGCCCGATTATACCCGCAGCGCGAAATTTAGCCTGTGTGCTCTGCGGATCTGCGCCGTCAAGTATCGCAAGCGCGACGCTAGGGTAGGAGGCGCTCGGCATCGTGCCGCCGCCTACGAAGGTGGTAGTAGGCACGATCTGCGATTTTACGCCGATGCGCGATCGCACTAGCTCCGCTCGCTCACGTAGCTCATCTAGGCCGAGATGGATCTGATCTATCGTCGTGATGAGGTGAAATTCTTTATTTATATATGCCTTGATCGTCTCGGCAAGCAGACTTAGCGTGATCTTATCCACGCGCAGCATTCGCAGTAGCTGGTTTTTGCGCAGGCGCGCGATAAGCTCGCGATCCCCTAGGATAATGCCGCACTGCACGGAGCCGAAGAGCTTGTCGCCGCTAAAGCTAAGCAGCCGCACGCCGCTTTTTAAAAGCTCAAAAATAGAGGGCTCGCTTTTGCCTAGCCCAAATCCCAGCTCGCTCGCGTAGCCGCTTCCAAGATCGTAATAATCGATGATCTCGTTAAAGCTTTCCTCTTTTTTCATGCTAAATTTTGCGGGGTAAATTTTAGAAATTTCATCGGAAATTTCGCTCTCGCCGCCCGCACTGTCTCCATGAAAACGCTCGCTCTTTATGGACGGCTCGTCGCTTTTTAAATTTAAAGAATTTGCAGAGCCTGCCGCTAAGCCTAAACCGTTCGGCGCAGAATTTAAAATTTCGCCGTCCGTGTCCGAAGAGCCGCCGCAAAGATCTGCTAAATTTTTAAAATTTGCCGCTCTAAGCGCTAAAAATTCCTCTTTTTTACGCGTAGCCTTTCGCGCTAAGGCCGCAACTTCCGCAGCGCTTACGCTAGAGCTAAAGCCTGAAATTTTAAAATTTGAGCGGTGCACTTTCATCAAGATCGCCGTATTTTCATTGATCGCTTCTTCGTAATCGTCCGGCTTGGTTTTGTTCGTAGTGCCGATCTCTGTGAGCTTTGCGCCAGAGTTTGCCATCACTTCGCTTACTCGAAAGCTCCCGCCGATCTCGACTAGCTCGCCGCGGCTTACTACGACTTCGCGTCCGCGCGCGAAAGTATTTAGCACCAAAAATACCGCCGCAGCGTTGTTATTGACCACGAGCGCGTCCTGCGCGCCGAAGAGCTCGCTACACAAAAGCGCTATGTAGTCGTATCTGTTGCCGCGCGCGCCCTCGGATAGGTTGTATTCTAAATTTGAATATGAGGTGACTATCTTTTGCGCGCGGGCTAAAATTTCTGCGCTGATGACGCTGCGGCCGAGGTTTGTGTGCAGCACGACGCCGGTTGCGTTAATGAGCGGCTTAAGACTTAGATTTTGAAATTTTTCGTAGCGCGATTTGATGCGCGCGATGATCTCGCTTTCGCTTGCGAGCTCGCCTCCTTGCAGCGCCTTCCTGCGTACTTCTTCGATGAGCTCTTGCGCGATTTTGATGATTTGCGGGCGGAGGCAGTTTTGAAACTCCTGCGCGTTTGCGATTTTGTCGATTTTTGGTAGTTTGATTCGTTGCATTGCGACCCCGATGCCTTAAAATTTAGGCGATTTTATCATTTAAAGCTTTGATTTTGCTTTATCTATAAAATTATTAATTTAAATTCGATTTACTTTAAGTGCAGAATTTAAAAGCTGTTTAGAAAATAAGAGTAAAACCCGCCTAATTATCAATTTAGGATAGATTATGAAAGAACATGGATTTTACGCCGCGGGGCTAAAAGATGTCGTTTTAAGCGACGATATCGAAATTTGCGGCGATGAAGAGGAGGCAAAAAATGAGGAATTTATCGTCGCCAATTTACCGAAATTAAAGGCGCAAATTTATGCGCCCGAGATAAATTTTTATATAGAAAATTCCGCAGATGAGCCGCTACAAATCGCTAAAAACGTAGATATTTTGTATCGCGCCAAGGATATCGCCTTCGACGGTGCGCTAGATAGTGACTATCAAAAGCCCGTCGGCAAAAACGTGATTCTCGCCTGTGACGAGCCGCGAGAGGATCTTGTGAGGCTACTTAGGCAGCACGGATTTAAGGTGATCGCGTTAAGCAGAGCCGAGATTAAGTTCGTCTATGGCGAGATTGGCGATCTTGCGGTTACGATTTTAAGCGAGCGGGATGAGGTTGAGACTGAGGCGGATTTTTTCTTGATTAGCGGTGCAGTGCCATATCAGCTACGACAAAGCGGCTGCTACGAGATCTCGGGACTAAAAGACGATGAAATTTTAGAAATTTTAAATTCCAAAAGCCCGGTTTATCATTATAAGAATTCCACGATCTTCGATCCTGCGATCTGCCAGTATCAAGGCAGGCGAAATGAGCTGCGAGCGCCATGCGCGGAGATTTGCCCCACAGTGGCGATTTTGAAAAATGACGAAAAGCGCGAGCTCGTGTTTTCGCACATCGACTGCATCGGTTGCGGCGCGTGTGTGAGTGTCTGTCCTAGCGGCGCGCTAAAATTTGCCAAGCTGCCCCAAAGCGTATTTGGCGAGATCGCAAAGCTCTATGCAGGCAAAATTCCGCTTCTCATTGCAGAGAGCGAAATCGCATCCGCACCTGCAGTGCAGCTTCCGTGCGGTGTGCTGCCGTTTGGAATTTTCGGAAGCAAGCAAATAGATGAGGTAAATTTGCTAAGCGCTATGCAAGAAAGCGGCTCGAGCGTGATCGTTTACGGCGCGGACGTAGGCGAGGGCACGCGCGAAGCGGTGGAGCTTATCAATGGAATTTCGCGCGCGATCTACGGCAAGGACGCAGTATTTTTAGCGCGAAATTTAACCGAGCTGCAAGAGGCGTTAAAGTGGGCGCAAAGCTCTCAGCCCTGGGCGTTTAGCTTAAACGAACAGGGCTTTAGCAAGAAAGAAATTTTTTCCAAACGCGTAAGCGCAATGGTCGGCGAGGGCAGCTTCGGCGCCGTAAAAAGCGGAGAGTTGCTAAAATTTGGCAAAGTAAACATAAACGAAGCAAGCTGCACGCTATGCCTTAGCTGCGTGGGTGCCTGTAATACCGGCGCGCTGTATGCCGATAACAGCGACAATTCAATTAAGCTCAATGCCTCGCTTTGCACGACGTGCAACTACTGCGTGCTAAGCTGCGCCGAAAAGGATACGATCGAGCTTGAGCCTTGCGGCGTGGAGCTTGAGCCGGGATTTTTTAATTACAAAATGCTAGCTAAAGATGAGCTTTTTAAGTGCATTGAATGCGGTAAGGAATTTGCGACGAGCAAAGCCGTGATGAAGATCGCGGATATGATGGGCGCGCATTTTGCAAACGATCCTGAAAAGATGAAGACGCTTTTTTGCTGCGGCGATTGCAAGGCGAAAATAATGATAAAAAAGCAGATAGAAGATGCTAGAAAAGGGGCGATGTAATGGATACAAATTTAATCAAAGCAAGAAGCTACTACTATGAATTTTTTGCAATTCCGTTTTTTTTCTATGAAACGGATGCGAAATTTAAGCGCTGGAAGGAGCAACTGGAGTTTTTACGCAGCTCGCCCATTGTGCCTAGCGATGAGGCGGAATTTCAAAATTTGGCGAAATTCGATTTTGCAGCGTTTAAAAGCGAGCAAAATTCCGTGCTTTTTGATTTTTCATACGCCAACGTGCCGATGAGTGCGAGCTTCTACGACGAGGGGCGCGACGATGGGCGTATGCGTGTCGCGGTAATCGACGTGCTAAAAAAGAGTAAATTTCGCCGCAATATGGAGCTTTGCAAAGAGTGCGAGGATTATGTGGGATTTATTTTTTACCTGCATTCAACTCTACTTCGCGACGCGGCTGCAAAACACAGCGCGGTTTTAAACGGACAAAATTCCGTGGCAAATGAGCAAAATTTTACGAATAGCGCGAGCTTGACGGCGCAAGACGGAAAAAATTCTGCAGGTTTGCATGGCAGTAAAAATTTTACAGGTCCGCAGGATGGTAAAAATACCGCGAACTCGCAATGCGCTAAAAATTTCATCGGCGCACAAGACGGCGAAGCGCTGGCGTTAGAGCTTTTTACGAATGTCACCAACAGCTTTGTAGATGAGTTTAGCGAGCTTTTGTGCGGGCATGTGCGGGCGGATTTTTTCAAATCATTAGGCGCACTAATGAGAAGCTTTTTTGCGCTAGAACGCTCGCTTTTAGCGCTTGCCGCTCCGCAAAAGAAAGATCGCAGCGTCGTTAAAGAAGCGATCAAAAAAGGCGGCTATCAAAATAAATTTACCAATCCGGAAGATATTTTTGATCTGGATTGATAAATAAAATTTTTAACGGAAATCTTAACGCAAAAGCAGAATTTCGGTTAAATTTTAAACTTGCAAGCTCGAGTTTTGCGAGTAGTTTTTTAGTTAGAACTTTATATTTTGAATTTTAAATAAAATTTAAAAAGTAACTTAAAATTTAATTTCCATCTCACTGCCTTTTCGTTATAATTCATTAGACTTAAATCCTGTAACAGGCGTTACTACAATAAAAGATTTAAAGCGATTTCTTCACAAAGGAAAACCATGGAGAACAAACGCAGAGATTTTCTTAAAAAATCTCTAAAAATCGGCGCAGTAGGTGCCGTGGGCGTTGCCGCGTCTCAGGCTCTAGCGAAAAGCGAGCAGGACTATGGCGATACCGTTCGTGGCAAATCACCGAAAAAAGAGGTGCTTTACTGGGAGAGTGAAGCGTGGAAAAAATACTATAAAGTAGCTTACTAGGAGAATTTTCATGAGTGAGAATGCGATCGGAAGGAGATCGTTTTTGAAACTCGCCGCTTTAGGAGCGAGCAGCGTAGCTGCGTTTGGCGAAAATAATACGCTAAGAGCCGCTACTGAGCAAGAGATCAAAAACCCATTTCCAGGTTCCGTTATGAAGCGAACAATATGTTCGATCTGTTCCGTAGGCTGCGGTATTGAGGCTCAAGTGGATGAGAGCACCAATACCTGGATTCGCCAAGATATGGCAGTAGATCACCCGATCTCGCAGGGCAGTCACTGCTGTAAGGGAATCGATCAAATCGATCTAACCAAATCTAAAATGCGTCTTAAATATCCGCTCAAAAAGGTTGGTGGCAAGTGGGAGCGCATAAGTTGGGAGCAAGCCGTTGATGAAATCGGCGATAAAATGCTTCAAGTCCGCAAAGAGGACGGTCCAGATAGCGTAGTATTTCTGGGTTCGGCTAAATTTTGCAACGAGCAGGCATATTATTTTAGAAAATTTGCAGCCTTTTGGGGTACAAACAGCAACGACCACGTAGCTAGAATTTGACATAGCGCAACAGTCGCCGGTGTGGCGAATACTTGGGGTTATGGAGCTATGACAAATCACGTAGGCGATATGGCGAAAAATTCTAAAATGATCCTTTTCATAGGTGCGAATTCTGCGGTTGCAAATCCCGTAGGGGCTATGAAGCATGCTCTTCAAGCTCGCGATAGAAACGGCGCGAAAATCGTCGTCGTCGATCCAAATTTTACTAGAACTGCGGCTAAGGCCGATATGTATATTAGAATTCGTCCGGGAACTGATATAGCATTTGTGTACGGAATGCTGCATCTAATCTTCAAAAACGGCTGGGAAGATAAAGAGCTAATAAAAACCAGAACCTACGCTGTAGAGGAGATTAGAGCCGAAGCTGAGAAGTGGGATCCTAAAGAGGTAGCCAATGTCACCGGCTGCAAAGAAGAGGAGCTGATAGAATTTACGAGGATGTTTGCTACCACAAAGCCCGCTACTTTATGCTGGGCTCTAGGCATTACACAGCACTCGATCGGAAGTTCAAATACTAGAATTTTGGCTCTTTTGCAGCTCATACTAGGCAATATGGGCAAGCCAGGCGGCGGCTGCAACATCCTTCGAGGCCATGATAATGTTCAGGGCGCTACCGATATGTGCAATCTCTCCGATAGCTTACCTGCGTATTACGGGCTAGCCGATAACGCTTGGAAGCACTTCTGCAAGGGCTGGGGCGTAGATTACGAGCAGTTTATTAAAAGATTTGCCGTCTCTACTAAGCAGCCGCACGAAAAGCAGGGTGAAAAAGTGCCTGGTACGAATTTTACCGAGTATTTTCACTACGATCCGAGCATCGAGCAAGATACGATAAATTGGCGCAACGAAAAGGGCTTTTCGCTATCTAAATGGTGGCAGGGCGTTTTGAAAAACGAGCCCGTTTTAAGTAGTGGCAATGTCCGCGTTCTTTGGGTGCAAGGCACAGGAATTACTTCTATGGCTCACGTTCGAGAGACTCAAGAAGCATTAGGTAAGATCGATATGCTGGTAGTCGCCGAGCCGTTCTTAAACGAAGTAGCGATTCTAAACGATAGACCGGATGGAATTTATGTTTTGCCGGTAGCTACGCAGTTTGAAAGCGAAGGTCATCTAAGCGCTACAAACCGCAGTGGTCAGTGGAGAACTCAGATCGTTAAGCCGCTATTTGAGAGCAAAGAGGATCAAGAGGTAATGTTTTTATTCGCGAAAAAATTCGGCTTTTACGACGAATACGTTCGCGGCATGAAGATGGGCATCGTTGATGGCGAGCTTAAGCAGGTTAAAGACGATTTTGTTTGGCCTGACGACGCTACCGATGAGATCGCACGCAATACTCAAAGTATTGGAAATAACGGTCGTACCGCAGCTAGATTTCGCAGACAACAGAAAAATTGGCATCTATTTGATCCCGATACCCTGCGCGGCATAGGTGGCGAGGTCGAGGGCGAATATTACGGGCTTCCATGGCCTTGCTGGGATACGCAACACCCGGGCACGCCGATTCTTTACGATGTAACTAAGCCTTATGCCGACGGCGGTATGGGATTTAGAAACCGCTTCGGCTTAGAGCACGACGGCGTTTCGCAGCTAGCCGACGAGAGCATTACACTTCCGGGATCAAAAATTTCGGGCGGTCATGCGGAGATTACAAAAGCAAATATCGAACAGGTTTTAGGCATCATGCTAAGCGAGGATGAAAAAGCCAAGATGGGGCCTACGTGGAGTACCGATTATAGCGGTATCATTGCTAAAAAATGCCGCGAGTTTGGAATTTGCCCTTGCGGAAACGCAAGAGCAAGAGCGAAGGTTTGGCAGTTTGCGGATCAAATTCCGAAGCACCGCGAGCCGATCCACTCGCCTAGATGGGACTTGGTGGAAAAATATCCGACCTTTGCGGATCAAAAACGAAATTTCCGCGTCTTTACGAGATTTATCTCCGAGCAGAAAAAGCAGGATTGGAGCAAGGACTTCCCTACTATCGTAAGCTCGTTAAGGCTTGTAAATTTAAGCGGTGCGGGCATGATTGAGCGCACGAGCAAGTATCTTTCGGCGATTACTCCGGAGATGTTTGCGCACGTAAATCCTAAGCTTGCCGCTGATAAAGGTATCAAAGATGGCGAGATGATGTGGATTCATTCGCCGCAAGGCACGAAGATCAAAGTCAAGTGCATCTATTCGCACGCCGTAACGCCTGATCGTATTGTTATGCCGTATAACTTCGCGGGAATTTTCCAGGGCGAGGATCTAAGCGACCGCTATCCTGAGGGCACTAAGCCATATATCAGAGGCGAGAGCTCAAATACGATTACCAACTACGGCTTTGACATAAATACGCAAATTTCGGAATTTAACGCCGGTCTTTGCAGACTAGAAAGAGCATAAGGAGATAAAATGCCGGCAAGATTAAAATTTTACGTCGATGTCGAGCGTTGCATCGCTTGCTATGGTTGCCAGGTAGCCTGCAGCTCGGCGCACGAGGTTCCCGTGCAGATCAATAGGCGCAAGGTTATCACTTTAAACGAGGGCATAGAGGGGCAGGAGGTTTCAAGCTCTATTGCTTGCCAACACTGCACCGATGCGCCTTGCGCGCAGGTTTGCCCGGTTCAATGCTTCTATATCAGAACCGACGGCGTCGTTTTACACGACAAAGATAAATGTATCGGCTGTGGATACTGCCTCTACGCGTGTCCGTTCGGTGCTCCGCAATTCCCTAGAGACGGAGCTTTCGGTATCAAAGGCGCGATGGATAAGTGCACTATGTGCGCGGGTGGACCGGAGCCTACGTTTTCGCACGAGGAACTGCATAAATACGGTCAAAACCGCATCGCAGAGGGCAAGGTTCCGATGTGTGCGGCGATCTGTTGCACGAACGCTCTAATCGTGGGCGACGCGAGCAGAGTTTCGGATGTTTATCGCAAGCGCGTACTTACGCGCGGCGTGAGCCTATAAGATTGTGGAATTTTAAACGCCTACGATTTAAAATTCCGCCTCTTTTACAGAAATTTCAACCGAGCGGCGGCTTTAAATTTAGCGGTCGCTCGGCGTGAAATTTTATTTGAAAATCTCCGCTCTCGCGTATCGATCGTTAGATTATTTCAAAAAATCGCCCCTTGCCGACATTAAAATTTTAAATTTATGCTACAATCACTCAAATTTAGGATTTGAAATCTTAAGCGAAAGGATCTGTCTTGAAAAATAAAATTTCACTTTTTTTGGTCATTTCGGCGTTTTTGATTTTTACAGGTTGCTCTAAAAACGTGCCCGTAAATAGCGGTATTGTGCGCACTTCCGAGCCGCTTCACATTATGGAATTTCCGCAGGATAAACTCATAAGCGTAAATTTCACCAATACCTCTACGACAGATTCAAATTTAACCCAAGTAGTGATCCAACATCTGCGTGCGGACGGATTTAAGGTTGTAAATAAAAGTGCGGCGAACGTCCAAATCGGCGGCAATCTCAACTATTTCCGCAAGGCGGATTTTTCGCGCAGATCGTGGGATAATCCGAGATTTAGCTTCGGTATGGGATTTGGCAGATATTACAGATATACGGGCGTGGGCGTAGGCTGGGGGATGCCGTTCGGTTATGATCCTTGGGACGACGACGATTATTACAGAGACTACTTCTACGACTCGCAGATTAGCCTCTACATAAGCGTTAAAAACAAGGGCGCGTGGAAGGACTACGTAACGAACCTCAACTACCAAAGCATCAAAAACCCGGGTTCCAAAGACTCGGTAATGGATGCGCTAAATTTTAAAATTTACGAGTACATAAGACAGATGATTAAGCAGGGAAGATGATAGTAAAAGAGAATAAAAAGCCCGTAGCGATGACACTGGCGGGATCGACGATTTTGGCGCTCGCTAGCGGATATTGCTACCACGCTGGCTTTGGCGGTGCGGCGCTTTTCGCTTCCGTAGTGGCGGCATTTTGCGCGTTTTTTTGCGCGCTTAGACTCGGCGCGAAAAATTATTTGCAGATCGGCGAGGATGCTTTTACGATCGTGCGCGGCGCAAATTCCGAGAGCTTCGAATATAAAGACATCGCGAATTTAGGCACCAAAACCTTCGTCGCAGGCAGAAACAAAACGGAGCTTTTAAATTTTGTATTCAAAAAGGCGCCGCAGGCGCAGGACCGCTTTAATTTTTTGCGATTTTATAGCGACACGGAGGCCACACTGCCGGGCTCATTTGAAATTTCGATCTACGAGCTGAGTAAAATTTTGCGCGAGAAAGCGGGTCTTTCGCAAAGCTCCGAGGAAGAGCAAACCGCCTCAAAAGCTCGCAAGGGCGCCAAGGGCTCTAAAAAAAGCGCGGGTAGCGCTAAAAATTTTAAAACTAAAAACTTCCGCGATGAGAATTCCGCTTCGCAAAATTTCGATGCGCAAAGTTCCTGCGACGCACAAAATTTAGATGAAAATTCAGGCGCGGAAAATTCCCGCTCTACGCAGGATCCCGCCATGCAAAATTCTAGCGGCGCCGCTGATTCAAACGGCGCGCAGAATTTGAAGGGCGCTTCAAATTTAAACGAACAAAGCTCCGCCGCGCCGAATGGTGCCGCTTCCTTAAATAGCGCCAGCGCGGGCGAAAATTTCACAGGCGCCGAGAATTCCACTCCTAAAATTTCCGCAGGTGATAATGAGCTTGACGTTGCGCCAGGAAGTGTGGTAGCGGCTAGCTATGATGCCGCCGATGCCGCGATGCAAAGCTCTGCCTGCGAAAGTAAAAATAAGTAGAGGCGCGGCTTTGAACTCCTTACCGATCGGAATTTTCTTGCAAGGAGCCGCGCTGATGCTCTCGCTAATCGTCGCGATCGGCGCGCAAAATATCTTCGTCATCTCCCAAGGCCTTGCGAAAAACCACGTCGCAGCGGTTTGCATGGTTTGCGCGCTAAGCGATGCCATATTTACGGCCGTAGGGATATTTTTAATCGGCGGCGCTCTTAAGCAAGGCTCGCTTCTTACCCAAATTTTAGGCATAGGCGGGGTCATATTTCTGCTCTGCTACGCGCTAAGCTCGTTTTTTAGTGCCTATAAGGGCTCGCATTTTGCCAAGATTCAAAACTCTGCAAATAGCCCGCTGGCGCCCGTCGTAGCCAAAGCCCTTGCGGTGACGCTTCTAAATCCGCACGTGTATTTAGACACTGTCGTGGTCGTGGGTTCGCTCGGCGCTATGATTGCGGATCCGCAAAAGCCGTGGTTTTACGCGGGAGTTATGTTCGTATCGTTTGCGTGGTTTTTCGGCTTGGGCTACGGCTCGCGGGCGCTTTCGAAGCTTTTTGCAAGCAGCAGAGCATGGCGTATAATCGACGCGCTCGTGGGAGTTTTGATGCTATATATGGCGTATCTGATCGCGAAGTTTGTCTTTAAAATTTAAAATTTCACGCTAAAATTCCGCATTCTTGATAAAGGATCTATGATGAAAATTGAAATTGAAAGCGGGCTCGAACTAAAAGAGGCCTTGTGGCGCGTAGAGAAAGCTCTGCGACTAGTGACCGACAAGGACGGCAAAATCACATCGAGCGCGACGCTTTACGTGGGCAAACATTCGCTTTTAAATTTACTCGATACCAACCAGATCGAAAATATCCAAAACGCCTATGCGCGCGCCAGGACGGAATTTCGCGCGGAGATGCTGGGCGTGCTAGAGGGCTTTTTATCGCAAGAGGACGCCGAGAAAGATCCGGAATACGCGCTATTTAATCAGCTCTACCAGATGGCGATGACCGCAGGCAGAAAGAGCGATATCTTTATCCACGTCCAAGGCATCAGCGAAAACGAGGTCGTGCTGCGCGTCTATCAGCGCTTTGGGCTTGACGACGGCGTGATAATCTACTACGCAGGCGGCGAGTTTAGCTACACTCTGGATGAAAATTTCGGTAAAATTTATCGCTATGAGATCTAATTTTAGCGGTGCGGCGTGAGATCAGGTGCCTCTTCGATCGCAAATATTACGTCCGCATTATGCTTCTTTGCCACAGCGCGTAAATTTAGACGCTCAAAACACAGGCGAGTTTAAATTTAGGCAAACTTTCTACAACGATAGAATTCCGCTCGATTAAAATTTATCGTAATTCCAAATTTAAAGCTACATGTAAATTTTTATCCTTCGATACGCAAATTTTACCTACTGCCTGCCTGTATTCGAGTTCACCTTGTTTTACGTTCGTCAAAATTTTAAATCGAGCTTGAATAAATTTTGCTCCTCAGGCACACAAATTTTGTCGGATCGCACTTTTATGCAAAAGAAAAGATAATTAAACGAAGCCGAATTTAACTAAGGTGCGTATATAGGAGGGCGGGCTCAAAGATGATACGCCAGGTGGCGGTTTGCTGCCATTGCTTACTTTAAAAATTTTAAGTATTAATAGGTAAAAACAAAGAAGTGAAAACGCAATGCTAAGCAGTAAAACTAGGATAATAAGAGCGCTGATCGGTCTGGCGATAATGATCGCTGGAGTCGCGTTTGGCAGCTGGTGGGGAGGCTGGTCGGACTAGTGCCCTTTGTCGTGGGCGTCACGGGATTTTGCCCCGCTTGCTACTTTTTAAACCGCTGCTCGCTGAAGCGCTAAATTTAGCTGCGGTATGCGGTTTTGCCGTGCGCCGAGAAAATAAGCGTAATAAATTTTAGCGGCGAAGCGAGCGAGCTTTAAATTTTTAATTCTCCACGCTTCGTCGCGGAATGTTAAATTTAAACTAGCCCTTTAAAGCTTAAAATTTTATCGCGCGATGCAAGGCAGTAAATTTAATGTGGCAAATTTAATCTCGTGCCCCCGTCAATCGGCATGCCGCTATCTGGGTGAAATTTTAGTATACGCCGCTTTCGGCGTTTTTGTTAAAGTCGGCTTGCGCTCCGCGCCCGGCTACAACCAAACTCTATGATTAATTACACCTAGCCTCTTAAAATTCATCTTAAATTTGCTAAAATTGCAACTAAATTTAAAATTTAAAGGAGCCAAAATGTCAAATATCTTAATCATAGGCGCGGGCGGCGTGAGCCAAGTCGCGACCGTAAAATGCGCGATGAACGCGGACGTTTTTACAAAAATCACATTAGCAAGCCGCACCAAAAGCAAGTGCGACGCGATCGCTAAGTTTATCAAAGACCGCCTAGGCGTGCAGATCGATACCGCCCAGATCGATGCTGACGACACAGATGCGGTGGTAGAACTCATCAAAAAAACAGGCGCGCAGCTGTTACTAAACGTCGCGCTACCGTACCAGGACCTAACTCTTATGGACGCGTGCTCTCGCGCCGGTATCCCATACATCGACACCGCAAACTACGAGCACCCCGACACTGCCAAATTTGAATACAAGCTGCAGTGGGCGAAAGACGGCGAGTTTAAAGCCGCAAACACGATGGCGCTGCTGGGAAGCGGCTTTGATCCGGGGGTGACGAACGTATTTTGTGCTTACGCGCAGCAAAATTTATTTGACGAGATCGGCGAGATCGACATCCTAGACTGCAACGCGGGCGATCACGGCTATCCGTTCGCGACGAATTTTAACCCTGAAATCAACCTGCGCGAAGTGAGCGCAAAGGGTCGCTACTGGGAGCGCGGCGAGTGGAAAGAAACCGAGCCGATGCAGATCATGTTCAAATGGGACTACCCCAAAGTAGGCGTCAAGGACAGCTACCTGCTCTATCACGAGGAGCTAGAAAGCCTCGTTAAAAACATCAAAGGGCTGAAGCGAATCCGCTTTTTTATGACTTTCGGGCAGAGCTATCTCACGCATATGAAGTGCCTAGAAAACGTCGGCATGCTACGCATCGACGAGGTCGAGCATAACGGCGTAAAAATAATTCCGATTCAATTTTTAAAGACCTTGCTGCCTGATCCTGCGAGCCTCGGTCCGCGCACGAAGGGCAAAACAAACATCGGCTGCGTGATACGTGGCCTAAAAGATGGCAAAGAGCGCCAGGTCTATATCTACAACGTCTGCGACCACGAGGCTTGCTACGCTGAGACGGGCGCACAGGCGGTGAGCTACACGACGGGCGTGCCTGCGATGATCGGCTCGATGATGGTCGCAAAGGGCATTTGGAGCGGCAAAGGCGTCTTTAACATGGAAAATTTCGACGCCAAGCCTTTCATGGACGAGCTAAACAGGCAGGGCTTGCCGTGGGAGATAATCGAAATGAAACCTGGCGAGAGGTATGAGGTAAAATAACAAGGCTTGTCTTTTTCTACTTATACTTCGTTGAAATTTGATTTTTAATGCTCACGTATTACATATACGCTCCGCTTAAAAATCAAATTTTGTCTCGTCTAAGCGAAAAATACTGCGCCTTATTTTGGTGGGTATATTTAAATAGATTTGAAATTTCGCTCTACGACAGACTGCATGTATAGTCTTGGAACGAAATTTACTTCAAAACATTTAAAATCATCTCATGATACTTCGCCCTATCTTTAATCGCATTCAAATTTAATTTAGCTAAGCAGTTTACCTGCCTAGCCTACTTTTAAAAATCAAATTTCATCTCAGCTAGGCAAAAAATACTGCGCCTTATTCTGCTACGTTTAAATTTTAATTAAAATTCACTCGGTTCATGTATTTCATATATGCTCTCGCCCTCAAATTTTAATTCGTCTCAATTAAGACAATACCGTGCGTCGAATGCTACTTTAAATTTAGCTATAATCGCATAAAATTTTATCGGAGTAGATATGAAACGAATTTTAAAAGCGCTGATTTTTAGCATGGCATTTTCATTTCTCATTGTAGGTTGTGCTAGTAAAACCGCGCCCGTAGAGCTTGAAGGCAAGGAGCAAATTCGCGCGATCCAAAAAGAGGCAAACCGTACGGTAATGATCGGTGATGCTTACGACTACGAATTTGGCAGCGATTATCGCGCGGCGAAAGCGGAATTTGAGCACCTAAAATCGCTCTATCCACACGCAGTGGAGGTAAATAGAATTTCGATCGCTACGGATGCATTTAATGAACCTCACGCAAGCACGCTACTTTTTGAGCTGTGGCTTGACCGCGAGAGCCTGCCTCTAGCAGATCAGCTTGTGCTTTACAAGCATCCAAATTTTATGGACTTTAAAGATCGCGAAATTTTACAATTTAGTTTCAAAATTTTAGGCGTTCCTACGCGTGCAAAAGATCGCGATCGGATCCTAAAAAAATATGCGCTTGCTAAACCGTTAAGTTTAAACGCGGTAATATTTATTGATAGCGGCAGGCTGAGCGAGGAAAATGTGCGTAAAAACGGTGAGACGCAAGACGCAGTTTTAACTATGTTTAGCCCAGTCTGGATGCCCGTCGCTGCCGTAATGCAAAGTCTCGGCGCGCTATTTGATAACGAGTAAATTCTGCCAGTAAAAATTTTGACGCTCGCTTGCTCTTACGTTGCAATATGAGGGCTGCGTTTTGGGCGGGTGTGCCGCGAGTGATGTCTTAGATCATAGCTCTGTTTGTTTAGCTAAGCGCGCTGGCGGCGTATTTTAATAAGTAAATTTTAAATTGCGGCGAAATTTTATAATTTGCCGTCGCGTTTGGTTCTGTTTTAAACAGACGGGCGATTTCTTAAATTTAAACTCTAGCTAAATTTAGACCGAAATTTTTAAGTAAACTTTGCTATAATCGCCGCAATTTTGAAAAAACCGAGGAGAAAATATGAAACTGATTTATATCGCTTGCGTGCTGGCCGTGTTTGCTTCGGCGCAGACCGAAACTTTGCAGGTGCCGGACTTTGCCAAAAGCTCGATGAAGACGCATGAGCAGGCCGAGGAAAAACTAATCGCAAATGCCCTAAAAGGCGATCTAAGCCAGATCGCAAGCGATCTAAAGATCGATAAAACTCTAAAGGGCGGCGAATCGCTTGTCATTAACGGCGCGCATTACAGAACGATCGAGGGCGACAGCACGCAGTGGAAAGAGGGCGATGCCGTGCGCCTGCTAAGCGGCAATAAGGACGGCAGATGCCTAAGCTCGATCATGCTCAATCTCCGTACGAAAACCGTCTGTAAATTTATGTGCGACGCGTATTAAATCGCATAAATTTCGTACTTTATAGCGCGAGCGAGATGGATTGAATTTCGGTTTGCTCGCGCCATCCGCAGTAATTTGTCGTATAAATTTCTACATCTTGCATCGCAAATCAGGTAAATTCTGCTATAATAAACGGAAATTAAACAATGTCGTAGAGCGGTGCGGCGCAGCGCCAGCTAAATGCATATAAAATGATAAATTTACAGAGGCAGATTGAATTTTAATCGCGAAAAACACCGGTAGCGGCTATATTAAGGAAAAAAATGCAAAAATTTAGAATTACAAACGGTGAATGCTCCCGTATGGATATGTTTTTGATCATGACGCTGGTTTACATATTCGGCGTGGCGTGCAGATTTTTTTGGATATATTGGGCGAGCGGGATTGAGCAGTTTTCTTTTGACGGCGAGCTCATCATGACCACAAACGACGCCTTTGCCAATGCCGAGGGCGCGCGCGATATGATAGCGGGCTTTCACCAGCCGGGCGATCTTAGCCCATACGGCGCGTCGATCCCGACTCTGGCATTTTTGCTTAGTAAAATTTTACCCGTCAGCTTAAATAGCATTACGATCTATATGAGCGTGTTTTTAGCGCCGCTAGTGGCCGTGCCGATTATTTTGATAGCAAGAGAGTATAAGATCCTGAGCGCCGGCATCATCGCGGCGCTGCTTGCTTGCGTGCTACCTGGGTATTATATCAGGACCTTGGGCGGGTATTTTGATAGCGATATGTTAAATGTTACTCTGCCGCTGCTAACGATATGGGCTTTGATTAAGCTCATAGGGCGAAGCGAGCAGAGCAGCTTTGCTTTACCTGCCGTTTTTACAGTGATTTATGATTGGTGGTATCCTAGCTCGTATTCTCTAAATATGGCGATTATAGTGATATTTTTAATATATACTTTGATTTTTAATAGACGCAATGAGGCAAATTACAAAGCGATTATTTTTATGGTTGCAGCGGTCATAAAATTTAGCGCGTATTACGAAGGCGAGACAATAATTGTAAATTATATTTTATTGTTTAAAATCGCACTAATTGCGTTTTTATATTTTTTAATGATTAAAATTCCAAGCCATAAAAGCAAAAAAGCTCTTCGGATTTTGGGCGTGATCGTCGCAATTACGTTCGTCATATTCGGCGGACTTACTCCCATAGCAGTGCAGCTTAAAGCTTACATCTTAAAAGATGTAAGCAAAGAGGAAATTTTCTACTTCTATGGCGTTAGAAGTACGGTTAATGAGGTAGAAAACGCTAATTTCATAAAATTTGTGCTTGAATCTAGTGGGCATCTATTTATATTTATATGCGCCGTAGGAGGGCTGGCTCTATTGCTGATAAAATTTCGTTCGTTTATCTTAATCTTACCGATGATAGCGCTTGGAGTTTTAGCACTTTTCGGTGGAACTCGCTTTACAATGTACGCTACGCCGATGATAGCGCTTGGATTTGCTTATTTTATATATTTTGTGCTGAATTACTTTGAAATACGCACTTGGCTTAGAAGTACTTTGTTAGCTATTTTAACCTGTTTAGCGCTAATGCCTAGCATAGATTTTATTTATAAATTCCGAGTTGCGCCTACGCTTACGAAAGACTCCATAACGCCTCTTGCAGAGCTAAAAAATAAAGCTAGCAGGGAGGATTATGTACTATCGTGGTGGGATTACGGATATTTAATCAGATATTACTCCGATGTAAAAGTAGTAGCTGATCCCGGAGGTAGACAGGCGGGAGAATACACTTTTATGAGTGCGTTTTCCTTTAATAAAGATGAGATAAGCTCTGCTAATATGGCAAGGCTTAATGTCGAATATATACAAAAGTCGCAAGGTAAAAAATTTGATCCTAAACTGGAAGATAAATTTAAACTAAATCTATATCAAATTCAAAAAGACTATGGTGAAGCGGATATCAATAAATTTTTAAGTTCTTTAAGCGACAAGAATTTCAAGCTTCCACAGAAAACTAGGGATATATATTATTACTTCGTACCGCACATGATAGATATATTGCCTAATATCTTAAAATTTTCTACTGTAGATATAGAAACAGGTAAAGAGTCTTGGACACCATTTATTCATGTGGGTTATGATATTAGAATGGATAAAGATGGAGAGAGTATCATAATAAATGATGAATGCACACTGCCTAGCGTCGATCCTGAATACCTAATCTATGACGGTAAAAAAATGCCTATTAATTCATATTATCAAGTGGGCGAAGTAGACGGCAAACTCGTAAAATTATCTAAGCAGATAGATAAAAATTCCAATCTTTACGTGATATTTTTACCGGATTACCAAAGAATTTTAATCTTAGATAAAAAGGTATTTGAATCAGCCTTTATCCAACTTTTTGTGCTGGAAAACTATGATAAAGATCTGTTTGAGCCCGTTTATTTAAGTAATTCTGCGCGGATTTACAAGTTATTAAGATAAATTTATATCCAGAGGAATACCGCGTAAATTCTTATTACGCTATACTTTTACAAAGCATATGTCACTAAGCGATAAAAAATTTATAATGTAAATTATATGCTGAGATTTAGAATTTATACTGGCTATAAATAAATTACAAAAATACTTTAAAATTTTGTCACTAAAAATCGTAAATGTTATGTATTTACTTTAAATTTAGCCTAGGTTTCGAAGCGTGTCGCTATCATTAAGATGAAATTTCACCCAAAGGAGTAAAGATGAGAAATTTAGTTGCAAAAGCATTGTTGCTTAGTTCTTTAGCTGCAGTAAGCGCGATGGCGGAGGGGCTTTTCATAGGTGGCGAAGGCGGATACAATTTCAAAAACCAAGCTGCGGGTTTTGATGACGGACAGCCGCAAATCGGCGTTAAGGCCGGATATGACTTCGGTACGTTTAGGGCCTACGGCGGGTATTTTTACGGATTTAAGGGCGAGGATTCCAGCTCGAATGCCAATTCGAAAAGAAAGGTTAAATGGAGCACGCACGATTTCGTAGCCGGTGCGGATTTTACGCCGGAGCTTTTCGGTAGATTTAAGCTCGTCCTAGGTGCTTACGCTGGGCTTTCGGTGCTAGATACTGAAGTTAAAATAGACTATAGCAATGGCGGCTGGGTTAGAGCGGACGATACGCTGGGTGGCTTCATTTTGGGCGGCAAGATAGGTACTGCGTATGAGTTTGGCTCCAATAGCGAGATTGAAATGGGCTTTAAAGCAAGCAAGGCGTGGTATAAAGACGGCGATTATATCGAAGATAACGACGGTAAAAAATACGGCGTTTACGCAGGATATAATTATAAATTCTAAGAATTTTCATATTTGAGGCATTGCACTGCTTTCATAGAGCCTTGATGCTCAGTAGCTTTGCAGAGTGTCAGGTAAGGCTAGCTTCGTCGCAAGGCTTTACTAAGTTTTAGTAGAATCTTGCGACGAGGTTTAAATTATGATGAATTTAACGCCTTTAAATTCAATCCTAAAATTTTAACTTATGGAATTTCGTCGATAAAAATTCCATTTCAGATTTTATTGGCTAAATTCCACCCCTGCGCTTTTGGATAAAATTTCGTTCATTTTCAAGATTAGATTAAAATTTTAATGACGGCAAAAGAAATTTTAGATAAAATCAATACTTTCATACCAAAATTTTACTCAAAGGATAGAGATGAAGAGTTACGTTACGGGCTTTCCGCGTATCGGAGAGCAGCGCGAGTTAAAGAAGGCTTTGGAGAGCTATTGGGCGGGCAAGTGCGATTATGACGCGCTAGAGCGAGTCGCCTCAGAGCTAAAAGATCGTCACATCAAATATCAGCTGGATGCTTGGAGCGGCCTAATTAGCGTAAACGACTTTTCATACTACGATCTGATGCTCGATACCAGTGTTCTTTTCGGCGTGATCCCGCAGCGCTTTGCGGCTCTTTCGGCGCATGAGCAGTATTTTGCGATGGCGCGCGGCAGCAAAGACGCAGTCGCGATGGAGATGACGAAGTGGTTTAACACAAACTACCACTATATCGTGCCCGAGATCTCTGCATATACGGAATTTAGCCTAAATCCTAGTAAAATTTTAAGCGAGTATAAGGCCGCGAAGAATAACGATTTTAAGGATTCCTGCGCGCTAAAGATAAATTTAATCGGACCTATTACTTACTTGGCGCTTAGCAAATCAAGCGACAAAAGCGATCCACTCGCGCATTTAGATGCCCTTGCCGCGAAATATGAGGAGCTGCTAAAGCTTCTTAGCGAGCTTGATAGCGAGGTCGTGGTTCAGATCGACGAGCCGATCTTCGTGACGGATCGCGCGGCTGAGTTGGCGCCAAAGATCGCACCGATTTATCAGCGCCTAAGCAAGGTCGCAAGCAACGTAAAAATCATCTTTATGACCTATTTCGAGCATGCGACCGAGGCTGTTAAAGAGATTGTAAAAACCGACGTTTGGGCGATCGGGCTTGATTTCGTTTACGCAAGCGAAGAGAATATCAAAAAAGAGCTTCAAGCTTTAAAAGACGCCAAGACCGTGCTTTTTGCGGGCGTGATCGACGGGCGTAATATCTGGAAGAGCGACATCGACAAAAAGCTAGCTCAGCTTAGAGCCATCGAAGCCTACGTTCCTAAGGAGCGTATCTATGTGGGCACCTCCTGCTCGCTTTTGCATGTGCCTTTTACGCTAAAATATGAGGACAAGCTAAGCACTGAGGTTAGATCCTGGCTAAGTTTCGCAGTCGAAAAGCTAAGCGAAATTTCGATTTTGACCCATCTTTTCTTTGAAATTCCGATGTGCGAACACGGCATGAAGGCTTACGAGGAAAATCAAAAATCCGCTAAAACTCGCGCTAGCTCGCCGCTTATTCATGATGAGCGAGTGCAAAGCCGTGCCGCAAATTTAAATAAATTCGAGCGCGCCGATCGCTACGAGGATCGCATCAAGGTGCAGAAAAAGGAGCTAGGCTATGGAATTTTACCTACCACTACGATCGGCTCCTTTCCGCAGACTGCCGAGCTTCGCCAGGTTCGCAACGCCTACAAAAAGGGCTTAATTGGCCGTGAAGCCTACGAGCGCGACATCAAAGCTTACATCGACGACTGCGTCAAATTTCAAGATGAGATCGGCCTGGACGTGCTGGTTCACGGCGAGCCGGAGCGCAACGATATGGTCGAGTATTTCGGCGAGCAGATGAGCGGATACGCGTTTAGTGCCAACGGCTGGGTACAGAGCTACGGCAGCCGCTGCGTGAAACCGCCGCTACTTTTCGGCGACGTTAGCCGCCCAAAACCGATGACCGTAGAGTGGATCAAATACGCCCAAAGCCGCACTAAAAAGATTATGAAAGGTATGCTAACGGGACCTGTTACGATGATGAACTGGAGCTTCGTGCGCGACGATAAGCCTCGCGAGCAGATAGTAAAACAGCTTGCACTTGCGATTTTTGATGAAATTTCGGATCTGCAAGACGCGGGTATCAAGATCGTTCAGGTGGATGAGGCGGCGTTTAAAGAGGGTTATCCGCTACGCGCGGAAAATATCCCTGCGTATGAAAAATTCGCCGTTAGTGCTTTTAAGCTCGCTGTCAGCGCCGCAAGTGCTCACACGCAGATCCATACCCATATGTGCTATTCGGAGTTCAACGACATAATCAAAACGATCGAGGCGATGGATGCCGACGTCATCAGCATCGAGACCGCTCGCAGTGGCAACGAGCTGCTTCGAGTTTTCAAATCGGTCGGCTATAAGCAAGAGGTCGGTCCGGGCGTTTACGACATCCATAGCCCGCGAATTCCTAGCGTACATGAGCTCGTAAGCCAGATCCGCGCGCTGCTTGAGGTGCTTCCGAAAGAGCAGCTGTGGATCAACCCGGACTGCGGCCTAAAAACTCGCAAATGGGAAGAGGTGGAGCCGAGCCTAAAAAATATGGTCGAAGCGGTTAGGATCATCCGCGCAGAGGGGTAAATTTCGCGCAATAAAAAGACTTTGCTGCCGGGCAAATTCCCGTCCTGCAGCCGTTTTGCGATAGAATTATGTGGAACGTTTATTTCGAGCATGGACCGTTAAAATATCTGTGCGAAATTTACTTCGAACGAGCATGAAAGGACGGTGAGAGATTTCTACGCGTCTGCTTGTCAAGCATATTTGATAGCCGCTAAGTAATGCAGCAATATGAAATTTAGTGCAGGATTTACGGCTTTTTCGGTTGGGTGGGCGCGGGATTTTTTTAAAATGCGACGTAAAATTTCATCTCGACTGCTAGCTTGGAATTTCATCGCAACTGCTCGCTTGCTTGAGGTGCGGAGCATAAATTTTATCGCGATTGCCCTGAAGGCGGGCTGAGGCAAGCGATAAAATTTTAAAATTTTCGCAAATCAGTTCTTGCGCGCACAAACCTAGCCAGCCGAATAAAAAACGCTGAAATTTGCAATTTTACGCGCCGCTAGATTAGAATTGCAAAACGCGAGCCAAAGTGCTGGTATCTTTGCGCTAGAAATTTTAAATTGCAAATTAAAATTTACATTATCTCGTTAGAATGGCTGGGTTACGAAGCGAGATTCGGCTCTGCTACGTTAAATTTCAGCTCAAACTAAAATCTGTGTAGCTGCATTAAATTCGAGTTAGAGCCAAAATTTACGACGCGAAACTCGTTGATTTTAACTTGTGTTTTACACTAAAGAGCGAGGCTAGCGCAAGGCGCGTTTGCGTTACCATAAAATTAAAAGAGCCTTTATGGAGGCGCAGGCCTGCAATTTGCGGTAAAAATTAAAAGCTATGATTTTGGCTCATAAGGCGCAGCTTTTAGATGGTTTCTATCACGCCTTAAAGTGAGATTTACTTAGTAATTTCGCGCGATAGATTTTAACGGGCAGAATTTTATTATCGCTGCAAAATTTTTGGCTTTTAGATTTTATTTTGTAGAATTTTGGCCCTCATAGTTGTGATGAAGTGTGGCTCATTTTATTTTGTAGGATTTTAGCGGCATCGCGTTTAATTTATATGGCATGATTCCAAGGCGCTTATTTTGAAATCCTGCGGGTAGAATTTGCGAGACTGCGTTTGCGAGGTTTCGTGGGAATTTGATGGCAAAGCACTCAGCGCGTTTAAAAATTTTATTTGTGCGTCGAGCCCTTATTTGCGTTTCAAATTTTGCCATTGTGGCGGAATTTTGCTCACGTGGCAAGGGCTTGCTGCAAGCTGTCCGTGAATCTAAGGATTTGGACGCTAAATTTATTAGCGTGTTTGGCGACGCAACGCCGTGACTACCGCCGTGCCTGCGCATAAAATATTGCGCTGCAAGCGATTAAAAAAAGTTTTTGGCTTTTTCGCTTCGTATAAATCTCACGCTGCGAGTGTTTAAAAGCCCGCAAGAGCTTTAAAAATTTAAATTGGAAAGATTGAATGACATTTTTTTCGCCTGAGTTTGTCCTTACTTTTTTAGCGTTTTTAATCGTTTATTGGACGCTCAAAAATCATATTTTCGCGCAAAAAATTCTGATCCTGCTGGCAAGCTACGGCTTTATGTGCTCCGTAAATCCGCGCTTTGCGCTGGTGCTTGCGGCCTATAGTGCTTTCGTATATTTTGCAGGTGCGTGTATCGCGCGCGCTAATCGCGTAGTCGCGAAAGCCATACCGTCCGCAAAGCAGTCTTCGCACAAGAAAAAGCTCTCGCGTAAAGCGGCAGCCAAGCAGATGAGCGCAACAAAACAAGCCGGCATAGCAAAGCAGATGCAAAAAGCGGGGCTAGCGAAGCAGATTCCGTTACCAACTGCGAAGGCACGTGCAGTGATGCTTGCGGCAGTTGCTGGCGGCTTATTTTTTCTCGCATTTTTTAAATATTACGGCTACGTCAGGGAGTTTTTCAATGCCGCGCTTGCCGCGCTGCACCTAGGTGCCGTCGATAGCGTGGCGTTTCCGCTTGGAATTTCATATTATGTTTTTATGTCGATCACCTATTTTGTCTCGGTTTATAGGCGCGAATGCGGCGAGCAGGGCTTTTTGAGTTTGGCGTGCTTTTTAGCGTTTTTTCCTAGCGTCGTGATGGGTCCTATCGGACGCGCTAGCGCCGCCAAGGGCGTAGAGCCAGTGCTGCCACAGTTTGATCGCTTCAAGCACTTTGGCAATGCCGATGAAATTTATGTGCTTATAATTTTTGCCTTAGTTAAGCTGCTACTTATTAGCGGCTATTTGGGCGCGTATTATAGCGATGTGATTTCGGGCGTTTACGGCGACGAGCCTGAGTCCTCCGCGGCGCAAATTCTAGCTGCACTGCTGCTTTACGGCGTGGTGCTTTATACGAATTTTAGCGGCTTTATCGATATGGCGCGGGCTCTTGGGCTTGCGATGGGCTTTAAGTTGCCGCAGAATTTTAATATGCCCTACGCGGCTAAGAATTTAGGCGAGTTTTGGGATCGCTGGCATATCAGCTTATCTACGTTTATACGCGATTATATTTATATTCCGCTTGGCGGCTCGCGCAATGGCTTTGCACGTACCTGCGTAAATTTGCTAATCGCGTTTGCGCTCTCGGGCATATGGCACGGCGCGGGATTAAATTTTTTGATTTGGGGGCTTTTGCACGGAGTGGCGCTTGTGTTTTTAAAATGTCTTGCCAAAGTGGGCGTAAAGCCGCTAAATCCGCATTTGGCGCTATTTTGCACCTATATTTTTGTAAGTTTCGCTTGGATTTTTTTCGCCAATTCCCTGCCAGATGCGGCGGCGATTTTGAGCGCTTTTACCCGCGCACGAGCTTTCGGAGATATTAGCGAGCTAGCAGTGCTTGCGGTGATTTTAGCAGGGATTTTTGTTTATCCTAAAATCTCTGCTCTTAAAGATACTGTGATCGCGCTTTTTGCCGAGCTGCCGTTTTTGCCTAAAGCTCTCGCGCTCGGCGTGATCTTCACGCTGATTTTTGCGCTGATGCCAAGCGGAATTCCAAATTTCATCTACGCAGGATTTTAGATGCTTAGGTTTGTTTCGACTATGCTTTTTGCGCTGCTTTTCTCAGCATTTTTTATGCAAGGCTCGCTGCTTTATTATTTGGAGCAGCGATTTCACGATGATTTTGGGCTGGAAGAATGGCTGCGCCGCTCGCCGTTTCGCGTAGGCGGAGAGATCTACGAAAAAATTGCAAATGTCGCAGATAAGCTTGAGCAGCGCATCAAAGGTGAGGACATTAGCAAGGATGAGGACGCAAGTCCGCATAGCGGAAGCAAAAATTTTAAAAAGCCTACGCAAGATCGTATAGCGGAAAATCAAGCTTTGCAAAGCACGAGGGCGCGAGATCACGATACTTCGCAAAGCGTTAAACCGCAAGATAGCAAGCCGCAAGCCCATGCCACGAAGAATTCAGCTTTAAATAATTCTATGCATCATTCAAAGACGCGCGATTCTGCGCAGGAGCCTTACGCACAAAATTCCATCCCTCAAAATTCTACTTCGCAAAATTCCGTGTCACAAAGCCAGACTACAACAAGCTCTGTGCCGCGCAGCTCCGCTGAGTCGCAAAATACCGTCACGGCAAGCGCAACCTTGCAAAGCGGCGAAAATTACGCTTCGCAACTTCCCGCTCCGCAGGCTTTGGAGCAGAATTTAACGACGCAAAGTTCCGTGGAGATTGATGCTAAAATTTCGCTTAGCGACGATGGCAAAATCCGCCTAAATGCAGGCGATGAGGTGCTTTTTATGGGCGATAGTCTGATGCAATACGTGGGGATGAACGCTAAGAAATTTTTCCCGAAGCGAAGCCTGAGGGTGATCGATCTTAGCAAGCAATCTACGGGGCTTGCGAGTAAGAAATCTTTCGACTGGCAAAAGACGCTCGATACTGCGCTTAGAGAGAATGGCGGCGTTAAGCTCGTAGTCGTGCTGCTGGGCGCCAATGACGTCTGGGAGTACCGCGCGGGCGGCAAGACCTACGGCATTAAAACGCCGCGCTGGCGGGAGTTTTACGCCTCAAGAGTGCGCGAGATCTACGATACAGCGCACTCGCACGGTGCGGGAGTGCTGTGGCTGGCAATGCCGTGTATGCAAAAGCCAGATTTTGAGGAGAAAACGCAGCTGCTAAATCAAATATATGCAGACGCCAGCATGGCGCTTGGCGGGTATTTTATGCAAACAACCCCGCTGGTGTGCGAAAAAGGCGTCTATAAAACCTATCTGCAAAGCGGCTCGAAGCTCGTGCGCGTGCGCCAAGACGACGGCATTCATATGAGCAAAGAGGGTTGCGAAGCGGTAGCGAAAGAAATTTTATCAAGGATTGAAGTTGAGTAAATTTATAGTGATTTTATTTGCCGCATTATTAAGCGGATGCGCGGCAAACGCAGGCGTTCGCGGCATAAATTCCGCAAACGCAAAAAGCTCTGCGGGCTTTGGAGTGAAATTTTTTGGCGATTCGCATTTAGGAAGCGACGCGCTGATAGATGCTTTCAGGCACGGCTTTTTCGTGCAAAACAGCGTCGGCTTCGTGCCTGCAATGATGCCTAAATACCACAAAAGCGAAAATATAGAATTTAAGCAAAGCGGCTTTAATGTAATCTCATCCCGCACCGAGCAAGACCCCGATTTCCCGTTATGCGGAGTGATCGCTACCGGCAAAAAGGGCGCTAATGTGCGACTGGAGCTAAAGCAACTTAGCGGCGATTTTTACGTCGAAATTTTACATAAATCGGATCAGGGTGGCGAGATTTTTCGCGTGCGCGATGCAAGCGGGCTAAGCGCGTATATTTCACAAGAAGTGCCGCAGAAATGGGAGTATTCTAAGCTGCGACTTAGATTTCCGATCGAAATTCGATCGCTACGTGATGGGGCAGAACTTGGAGGATATAAAATTTACCGCAAAAACGCGCGCTTTGCAGACTCTTGCGCGAGCAACGGCGCGTTTAGCAACCTCTACGAAAAATGGGGCGCAGATGCCTTTGGTAGGGATTTTTCGGGACTTAGATACAATCTCGTAGTTATCGCTTACGGCACAAACGATGCGATGGATCCGAAATTCGACGAGCAAAAATTCTACCAAAGCGTCCGTGGGCTGCTTCGCTCCGTCCGCTCTGCAGCTCCCGGTGCAAAAATCCTGCTCGTAGCACCGCCGCGAAGCCCTAAAGTGCCAAACGCCTCACGCGCTGCGGAGGTGCTAGCGCATCTAGCGCGAGACGAAGGGGCGATGTTTTACGACATAGCCGGTCTTATGGATGAGGATGGCGGCTGGCGCGGCTGGCGCGAGCGCGGGCTTATTCGCCCCGACGAAATCCACTTGCAAAAAGAGGGCTACGAAAAAATCGGCGCAGCGCTGGCGACGAAATTGCGCGGCAGGCTTTAAATTTAATCTTTAAATTTAGGTGGCTCGCCGTAAAATTTACAAAGTTTGTTGAAATTTACAAAGCTCTTTGTGGAAATTGCACAATCCGCCGCTAAATTTACGCAGTTAGTTGCTAAATTTAAAATTTAGCGGTAGCAAAGGGGGTCGCGTTTGCTTGGATTTTGCCGCTTAGATCTGCACTGCGAAATTTAAAATTGAAAACCGCGGCTTTAAATTTTCGCGACGGCGAACTTGGCGTTTGTGCTTACTTGAATTTCGTCGCCTAAATTTACGCTTTTAATTTGGATTAAATTTGTGCGGTTGCGGCTCGGAACGCTAGTCGGATTTTGTGACGCGTGTGCCGCGTAAAATTTAGCGCTTCAAATTTCATTCTCACGGGCTGCGGCAAAGCCGCGGCGAGCCAGATTAAAGGAGAGGAATATGATATATCTTTGTGGCGATACGCACGGAATAAACGAGATCGGCAAAATAACGAACAAGGCCTTTGCGGGTGGGCTTAGCGCCGATGATTTTGTCATTGTGCTCGGGGATTTTGGGCTGTTTTGGAGCGAGCGTATAGATGAGTTTATGGCGCGCAAAAATATAGAAAGATATTTCCCCGCCACGCTTCTTTTCATAGATGGCAATCACGAAAATTTCTATATGTTGGATCAGCTGCCGCGCGAGAGGAAATTTGGCGGCACCGTGGGCGTGGGCGGCGAGAATATTTTTTGGCTGCGGCGTGGCGAAATTTACGAGATTGCGGGGCGACGATTTTTGTGCTTCGGCGGCGCGCTTAGCGTCGATAAAGCACATCGGATACCGGGGCTTAGCTGGTGGGCGCGCGAGATTCCAAGCGAGGAGGAGTTTGCTTGTGCTATGCAAAATGCGCGCGATTTCATCGCTGCGGGCGGGCGGATCGATGCGGTGCTGAGCCACACGGCGCCGTGGTTTGCGATGAAATTTTTAAAAGAATACCTTTGGTGCGGCAAAAGTACCCCCGATAAAACGTCTGAGTATTTGGAGCGTATCTTTGAGCTCGTAAGGCCCGCGCGATGGTATTTCGGACACTTTCACGGCGATAAGAAATTCCACGCGCATGGCTGCGATTTTTATCTCTGCTACGATGAAATTTTAAAATTTGAAGACTAGCCTTAAGCCCGCGGCAGCGAAATTCCAAGCTTTGCAAACGGCGAAATTTCGCCCATAAATTTTAAATGCAGGCGCGCGAAATTGAGCCTTTATATTAAAATTTAAGCTAGATCTGCTACAATGCGGTACTTTTTTAGAAAGGAATAAAGATGAAGGTTGTAATTACTTATTGTAATTCTTGATCTTATAGACCGCAAGCTCTCCGTGTGAGAGATGAAATAACAAGCGTCTATAAGGATGCAGTTGTCGAGTTGGCCACTGGTGGCAGCGGAGACTTTCTAGTAGAAGTTGACGGCAGAAAGCTTTTCTTCAATAAAGATTTTGCTAAGCCTCGTTTCCCAAGTGAAGGTGAAATTTTAAATCTAATTAAAGTTGCAGCCTAGCTCAAAGCCCGAAAGCGGGTCGTAAGATTTGCTTTCGGGCGTTTTTATACTCAAATTTCAAATCCGTAAATTTAATCGTAAAACCATCCTAAATTTGCCAGATCGGCGCTACGCAAAATTTAGATTAAATGATCCACGCTGCGGCAAATTCGAAAGCCATTTTAATCAAAATTTACACAGCGATGCGGTTTAAATTTATCGCTCGGAGTTTATAAATTTCAAAAGAAAGAGGAATTTTTGCGAAATCAAAATTTCGCAAAAACAGGGGGGGGGGATTATTTATTTGCGCGCTCGATATACTCGCCGCGGACGGTGTCAACGCGGATGACCTCGCCTTCTAGCACGTGAAATGGGATCTGTACCACGGCGCCGGTCTCAAGCGTGGCAGGCTTTTTGTTGCTGCCCTGCGTATCGCCGCGGAAATTCGGCGCAGTTTCTACGATCTTAAGCTCCACCACCTGCGGCACATCCACGCCGATCGCTTTGCCGTTGTAAAACATTATATTTACCATCATACCATCTAGCATCCATTTTTTCGCCTCGCCCACATCCTCGTCGCTGATCGCGATCTGTTCGTAACTATCGGTATCCATGAACTGACACGCCTCGCCATCGTCGTAGAGATACTGCATCTCTTTTTCCTCAAGATTCGGCGCCTCGCATTTATCGCCCGCGTGGAAGGTCTTTTCAAGCACCTTGCCATCAATGAAAGATTTTATTTTAACGCGCACGAAAGCAGGTCCTTTGCCCGGTTTTACGTGTTGGTATTCTATGATTTTAAACGGAATTCCGTCCACCTCGATTTTTAGACCTTTTTTTAGATCGCCCATTGAATAAGCCATAAATTTCTCCTTAAATTAATGAGGCGCGATTATAACAAATTTTATTTTAAATTGATATAATTGGCGAAATTTTAAGGGGAGGGAAGCTATGAAAAAAATCATCTACGTTTTGGCTGCGTGTGCGGCTTTTGTGCTTGGCGCGAATGCGAACGAAGCGGAGTTCGTAAAAAACCTAAAGCAAAGTCTAAATGATAAAAACGCTCAGCTCATCTCGATTGACAAACTAAACTCGCTAAACGGGCTAAATTTGCTGATCGTCCGCTCGGGCGACACAAAAGAGGCATTTTTGGCTAGCGACGACGGCAAAAGCCTAGTGGCAGTAACAGAGGAGTCTAAGCTTGCAGACGCGGCGGATGCTGCATTATTTAAGATGAGAACTCAAATTTTAAAGGACGCCAGAGATGCCGCCGCACTTGAGCTACTAAAAAGCATAAATCCGGCGAGATTTGCCTATATCGAGTCGTTTGATAAAAATAATCCCTACGTGACCTACATCGTGGGCGATCCGGAGTGTCCGTATTGCGCCGAGGAGATGAAGAGGATTACGAAGTATCTTCGCAACAGCAACGTAAAATTGATCTTTGCGCCGGTGCACGGCAAGAGCGCGTTTATCAAATCGGCACTGGTTTTAAAGTATCTGAAGGCCCTCTCACCTAGTGATCAAAAAGGCGCGATCGACGTGATCGAGAAATACTACGACAAGGACGTGCAGGTAAGCGATGCGGATGTTTCAAAAGCCGAGCTTAACGCCGTATACGCGGACACTAAGACGCTATTTTCTAAAGGCGTGATCAAATCGGTGCCATATGTGATCAAGGTGAAAAAATAGTCTAAATTTTAGGAATTTAGGGCATGAGGTTTGTGCCCGAACAGCGCGAGTTTACTTACATATAGCAAGCGTTTGCTTATCAATAGTTGCGGGAAATTCGCAAGTGGCTGATTTGTGCGTGGGCGACATAGCCGTCTAAGCCTATGCTAAAATTTAGTGATAGAATTTTAAAAACTCGCATTTGGCGCTTGGCGGATTTTCTGCTTGCAGATTGCGTTTAAAATTTGCCGCCATAGTGTGCCTCTGATAGCGCGCTGTCTGCCTATCCATAGCGCCGCCGTCCGCTCAAACACACCTTCATACCGCCTATCGATAGCGCGTCTGCCATGCCTTGCGCTTACCCATGCTCTGCCCGTGCCGCCGTAGATAGCGTATCCGTAGGTAGCACCCTACTCATTTCTTGCGGCATACCGTAGTACGCGCACGGTACCGCTCGCTTGCGCCATATTCTAGGCTTTTTTGGCGCGCAGCTCAAAGTAAAATTTTAAAATCCTCGAGCGAAAAGAGTAAAATTTTATCGCTTTTTAGGTTGCGCAGCTCGCCGCTAAAGCCGCTTTTGGAAAACAGCGCGAGCAGATCGGGCGCGAGGTGCGCTTTTTCGCATTTGAGCATAAGCTCGTTTAGCACGTTTTTTGAAATTTTTCGCTCCTTGTATTTGCACTCGCCCGCGACGCAAAAGCTCTCAAATTTCGCGTAGATGTCGATCTCGACCTCTTTGTTCCAAAAGCTTGAAATTTGCGAAATCTCTAAATTTAAATACTTTGCGAGCAGCTCCTTGCTTAAAATTTCAAACCCGAGCCCCGCGTAGGCGTTGAAATCCGCTTTGATTAGACTTAGCACGCGTCCTATCTCGCCGCGGCGCAGCGCGGGCAGGTTTGGCTCGATAAATCTAAACCAAAACCTCGCAAAGTTGCTGCTAAAATGGACTTTGTCGGTGATATGGTAGCGGCGCAGCGCGCGCGGTAGGTGGTCGTTTTTGCGGGCTTTTTGCGCTCTTTGTTCGCTTGATTTTTCGGTGATTAAAAACTTCGCGTTTATGAGATCTGCAGTGATTTTTTGCGCCGTAAATCGCGGCAAGATTTTTGAAATTCCTATTTTTTTGCGGTCGCTTCTAGCGAATTTCATCAGCGCCTTTTTGATCTGCTCTTCGTACTCGCCGCCAAATTTAAAGCGCTCGCCGAGACGTTCAAAGCAGAGCAAAATTTCATTTTCGATCGCTTCGAAAACGTCCGCGTAGCCGCTTATACAGCCGATCTCGTCAAATACGAAATGAAACTGCAAAATCGCGTCGATATCAGCATCGCCTAAATTTCGCGCAGTGTCTTTTAACTCGTAAATTTCGCCCTCCTTGCGGGCGTAATTTTAGCGAGTTTGGATATAATTTGCAAAAATTTTGGAGTCGCGCTTTGGATTTTCAAACGATCAAAGAAAATATCATCTTAAAAGAGGGGGTCAAATACTTCGATTTCGCCGCTTCGGGGCTTGCGTATCGCCCTATAGAAACGGAGATCGAGCGCGTGCTTGCAACATATGCCAACGTCCACTCCGCAGGCGGAGCCAACGCCGAGATTACGAGCGATTACTACGAAAACGCAAGGGTCAAAATCAAAGAGCTTCTAGGCTGCGAAGAGCGCTACTACCTGATCTCCTGCGGTTTCGGCGCGACTGCGGCGATTAAGAAGCTTTGGGAAATTTTAGGCATCTATCTGCCGCCAGTAACGCGAGATAGGCTCGGTTTGCGGCGCGAAAGCATAAAAGAGCTGCCGCTTTTCATCATCTCGCCTTTTGAGCATCACTCAGTTGAAATTAGCCTAAGACAGGGGCTTTGCGAGGTCGTGCGCGTGCCACTGGATCCAAGCGGGCTGATGGACTTTGCGCGGCTGGGTGAAATTCTATCCGCAAATAAAGGGCGCGAAATTTACGGTGTACTTACCGCGGCATCGAACGTGACGGGTCTTAAGCTAGATTACAAGAGCGCTTACTTGATGCTAAAAGCGTACGGCGGGCGGCTATTTGTGGACGCTAGCGCGCTCATCGCGCACGAAAACGTAGATCTTGGCTTTTGCGACGGTATGTTTTTCGGCGCGCACAAGCTTTTGGGCGGAGTGGGCGCTAGCGGGATTTTGGCGGTGCGAAAGGAGCTTTTGCGCGGCGAGGAGCCGACATTCGCGGGAGGCGGCACGATCAAATACGCAGACGCCCTAACGCAGTGCTTTATAATCGATAAGGAGCGCTTGGAGGAGGCGGGCACGCCGGGCATCATCGCGCTGGTGCGGACATACCTCGCTCTAAAGCTTCGCAAAAGCGCGGGGCTAGATGCGATCAAGTCGCGCGAAGAGGCGATTTGCAAGCGCTTCATAAGCGAAATTTCAAAGATCCCAGAGATTGAAATTTACGGCAATCTGACTACGCCGCGCGTGCCGATCTTTGCTTTCAATATGCAAGGGCTCGGCGCGGACGCGCTAGCCGGGGTGCTCGGGCAGAAATTTGAGATCCAGACTCGCGCAGGATGCGACTGCGCTGCGCCTTACGGCTTTGATCTGCTCGGCTTGCAACCCGATACCGAAATGTCGCGCAAACCCGCTTGGGTGCGGGCTAGCTTCTCGTTCATCCACGACGAAAGCGACGTGGATTTCTTAGCAGAGGCGCTAAGACAGATCGCTCAGATCCGCGATAAAATCACCTTCGTAGCGGGCAAATACCGCTGCGGCAGCGTAAATTAAGCTCGCAAAATTTTATAACAAGAGCCGCTTTTAAATTTTATGGCGCGGGATTTTGCGACATAAAATTTTGTCGGTGTAATTTCGTAGCGTAAAATTTTATGCGCGGCTCGGCAGCAGATACTCCGTGCCGATTGGAACGCGAAATTCTTCGGCATAAAATTTTGCAGCTTGGAATTTTGAAATTTTAAATTTGCCGACGGAATTTTATCCGTAAAATTTTGTTTTATGGAATTTTACGCTGTGAAATTTGAGCGGTAGAATTCCGTGCCGCGTGGATAAATTTTAACGCTGCCAAATTTTAAAATTCCTAAATTTCAAAATTTCGCTATTTGAACGAGCTTCGCAAATTTTATATTTCGTGAACGCATGGAAAATTCTGCGTAGTGGAATTTTAGCCGCAAAATTTTGAAATTCTGCAAAGCTGAATTTTACTCGGCAAACTTCCGCGGCGAGAAATTTTATCGCAGAGCTCGTGGCGGCTTAAATTGACGCGCCCGCCCGAAAGCTAAATTAAGGCGCGAGCAGTTGCGATAAGAGTGCAAATTTTAAGAGGTGAAATTCTGCGCCCTCAAAAGACGCAAAATTTCACCGAATTTACTCGCCAAATTCCTTCTGCAGCCTATAAACCTTATCGTAATCGACCCCCTCGATGATGCGCGGGCGCGAGGCGTTAAAATCGACGTTTATCACCGAGCGAGTGGGATCGTACTCGGGCAGGTCGGTCATCTCTAAAATTTCTGCGATCGCGTGGATGAGATCGTCGTTTAAAAACGGCCTGTCTTTGGCTGCGGCGATGCGCGCCCAAAGATCAGCGTTTTGCTCTTTGAACTTATCCGACGCCATGAAAATCAGCGGGATTTCGAGCGTGAAGCGGTTGATGCCGCCGTGGATTAGCTTGCCGCGGTATTGATAAAGGCTCTGGGCGTGGTCGCTGAAATAGACTATCAGCGTGTTGTCGCTAGCAAAAATTTTATAAATTTCGCTCACGATAAAATCGTTGTAAGCCACGGTGTTTAGGTAGTGCGCGAGCTCTTTTTTCTGCCCCTCATCAAGCGGCTCGCGCGAGATATCTGCGGCGCTAAATTTAGCAAAGCTTTTGGGATAGCGAAACTCGTAGCTCGGGTGCGAGCCCATCAGATGAAGGATGAAAAATTTATCCTTTTTCTGCGTGCTGTTTACCTCTGCGGCGGAGTTTTCGTCCTTGCGCGCAAGGGGCGATTTTCTCGCGCCAGATTTGAAATTTTTTATACTCGGAAGCATAACTTCGTCGAGCGAGTAGGCGTATTTGTAAACCGGGATTTGGTTCGTAAAGTCCGAGTGATCCGTCATCTGCGCACTCGCGCCGCTTGCGACCGCCCACTGCCCGTAGCGCTCCTGGTTGCTGATCCAAAAGGTCTCGTAGTTTGCCAGTCGCGCGAGATTTACGATGTCGAGGTTAGCGCTCCACGGGCGCTGCTTTTCGCTCTCGTAATTTCCGAAATTTAGCACGTATTTTAACACGTCGTTGGTCTTGGCGCCCGGTGAGACGACGTCGCTAAAGGCGATTAAATTTCCACTTTGCTCAAGCGCTTGCAGATTCGGTGTGGTGGGCAGATAGTAGCCGTATAGGCTCATGAAATTTCGCTGCAGGCTCTCTCCGATGATGAAAACGACGTTTGAGATGCGGTTTGGCACGGTTTTATGTGAATGCGAGGCGTAAATGCTTTGGTATCCGGCTTGCAGCTCGCGCACGCTTTTAAAATCGGCGCCGAAATAATCCTTTGTAACGAAAGCAAAGTTGTAAATCGGAATTTTATTTAGCGCGATTATGATGCTGGCGCGCATTTTCGAGCTTTTGGCTACGTAGCTTTTAAACGCCGCATGCGCGATAAAAACGAGCAAGCTAAGCAAAAAGGCTAACTTTATCGCGCGACATAGCTTCATCCGCACTCGCTGGCTCACTCTAAGCCTAAGAGCGACGATGACGAAAATTAAAAGCGCCAAAAAAGCCGCGATAAGCTTGAAATTTAAAAACGCATGCGCGAACTCAAAGGCCTCCTTGGGCGTCGTTTGCACCAGCGCATCCAGCGTGCCGTGCGAGTAGGTAAGCTCCAAGCTAAAGATCAAAAAAATCTGAGTGATCGCAAAGATTACGTTTATCGCCAGAAGCGCAAAGGCGAGAATTTTATATAGCCTGGCGCTGTAAAAGCTAATCGCGTAAAGCGCGAAAAAAAGTATCGTCACGCCGCAGATCGCAGACGCCACGAAAAACAGCGCCTGCGCAGAGAGCAGCTCGCCGCCGCGCGCGATAAGAAGCAGCCCGAGCGCTAAATTTAATACCAAAACTAGCGCGTATGCGTTTAGCACCGCGCCGCTGAATACCGATAGGAGGCTGAATCTGTCTTTTAAAAATGCGCCGATATTTTTTGCTAGGCTCATGAAATTCCTTTGTTGATTGCGTTTAAAAAACGAAGATGAAAAAGATGGCGCCGATTAGAATTCTATAAATTCCAAACGGGATGAAATCAAACTTCGAAACGAAGCTTAGAAATAGCTTGATCGCCGCAAGCGCCACTATAAACGCCACTACCCCGCCTATGAGAAAGGTCGTGATATTAGCGGAATTTTGCGCGAAGGTGTCTAAATTCTTATAGGTGTCGTAGAAAGTCGCCGCAAACATCGTAGGGATCGCTAGCAGGAAGCTAAAGCGCGCGGCTAAGTTTCTGCTTAGCCCGCACAAAAGCCCTGCGATGATGGTAGCGCCGCTGCGCGAAGTGCCCGGCACCATCGCAAAACATTGCGAAAGCCCGATGATGAAAGCCTGAACGTATGAAATTTGATCCAGATGCTCTAGTTCATTTTCCCTAGGGCGCGCCTTGCGAAAGAGCTCGACCGCGATAAAAATAATGCCCCAGCCGATCAGCGCGTAGGCGACGGTCTGCGGCGCGAATAGCGATTTGATGCTTTTATAGAGCAAAAATCCAATCGCGGCGGTGGGGATAAAGCCCACGACGAGCTTGCACCAGAGCTTGAAATCAACCAAAAGCCGCTTGTAAAACATCGCCACGACCGCTAGGATCGAGCCTAGCTGGATAACGACTTCGAAGCATTTAAGCGTTTCGGTCTGCTGCAAGCCCATCAGTTTTGCAGCCAGGATCATGTGCCCGGTTGAGCTTACGGGCAGAAACTCAGTCAGCCCCTCAACGATGCCTAAAATCACGGCGTCAAATATATTCATCCATTTTTTCCTTTAAATTTGCTAAATTCTGCGTAATCGAAGCGGGCCTGTAGATCGCCTCTACCATCGCGATATAATCGGGCTTGAGGGCTAAAATTTCATCCAGATTTTCTAAGCTTATCCCGCCGATTACGGCGATTGGGAGGTTTAAAGATTTTCGCGCCTCTTGCACGAGCTCATTGGGGCAAAGCGGCGCATTAGGCTTTGTCTTGCTGCGCCTTAGCGAGCCGAAGGCTACGTAGCTAGCACCCTGCGCTTCGGCCTTTTGCGCGCGAGCAAGATCAGCGTAGCAGCTAACGCCAATGATCTTATCCGTGCCTAAAAACTCGCGCACCTGCGCCGTCTCGCCGTCACCTTTGCCGATATGCACGCCGTGTGCATCTAGCTTTTTGGCAAGCGCCGCATCGTCGTTGATAATGAGTTTGGCGCCGTAATCCTCACAAAGACTGATGAGAGAGCGGATTAAAGTTTCATCCTGCGCGGCGAGCTTGCTGCGATACTGCACGAGCTTCACGCCGCAGCGCAAAATTTCATCTATCTGCAAAAAGATAGTTTGCGGCGGCGTTAAGGCATCGTCGCTAAGCGCGTAAATTTCGCTCATCTATCCTCATCTTTTTTAGGTATAGGTACGCCGTTTAAAATGCAGTTGGTAACGTCCCAAAATTTTGCGCTATACATTCCGCGCTTAGCCTCTTTGGCCTCCTCGGCGGCTTTTAAAAGAAGTTCGCTATCGTCGGTTGTCGGCACGGCAAACCCTGCTGCCACTAGGTCTAATCGCAGATTACTTTTAGGATCGCTTGCGTCGCAGACATAGGCGTCATTGCCACGATCGATTAAATTTACGTAGTAGCGCTTGCCGGGTTTTATCACGGACTCGAGAGCTTTTTTATATTCTTTGTCGAATTTCTTTAGCTCCTTAGCGTCCGTTATGCACCTAGAAGCGCCCGCGGCGATTATGTTTAAATTTTTTAAGTCGCAGGGAAAGAAACGATCTTTTTGAGCCTTTCTGAAGGTAAAAACGAAGCTTCTACCGTCATTGCCAAGACCTGCAAACGCAGCGATGCCGTATCTGTCTTTTTGCTCCGCAAAGCTCTGCGTGCAGAGCAAAATCGCAAGTGCTAAAAATATCTTTTTCATAGGATTCCTCTTAGGTAGCGCAAATTTCTATTGCAGAATTTGCGCCTAAATTTTGCGGATTATTTTAAATTATACTTTTCCAAAAGCTTTTCGTAGCTGCCGTCCTTTTTCATCTCCTCAAGCGCTGCGTTAAACTTAGCTAGCAGCTCGGGATACTTGCCCTTATCAAATGCGATCGAAAAGCCCTCGCTGCCGTCGGATTCTTTAAAAAATGCGGTTAGATCGTCGTTTTTCTTAAGATATTCGTAGCCCACGGACGAATCCACGCAAAGCGCATCGATCTTTTTGTTTTTCAGCGACATAACGGCTACAAAAACATTCTCCGTGGCGCTAACCTCGGCGCCTTTGATATCTCTGATCGCAAGCTCTTGGATAGTGCCTAGCTGCGCGGCAAGGCGCTTACCCTGCAGATCCGCCTTAGAATTTAACGAGCTATCATCCTTGCGCTTGACATATAAATTCTCGACTTTATAGTAAGGAGCCGTGAAATCGATAGCCTTTTTACGAGCCGGTGTCGCACTCATTCCCGAGGCGATCATATCGATTTTGCCGCTTTTAATCGCAGGGATTAGCCCGTCAAAGCTCATATTTAAAATTTCATATTTCACCCCCGCGCGCTTGGCAAGCTCGGCTACCAAATCCATATCAAAGCCGGTAACCTTGGAGTTTTCATCCACGAACTCAAACGGCGGATACTCGGCGTTCGTGCCTACGATAAGTGTATCTTTGGTGATGTCTTTAGCGACTAGCGAACCGCAAAGCAAAGCGCCCGCAACTAAAAATCTAATAAATTTTTTCATTTCCCTCTCCTTTAGTGGTTTAAAATTTTATTTAGAAATTCTTTCAATCTCGGATTTTGCGGATTTTCAAATACGTTTTTAGGCGTATCATCCACAGCGATCTTGCCGCCCTCCATAAAAAAAATCCTATTCGCGACATTGCGTGCAAAGCCCATCTCGTGCGTTACCACAAGCATCGTAATGCCCTCTTTGGCGACCTCTTTCATTATACCTAACACCTCGCCGATCATCTCAGGATCTAACGCCGAAGTGGGCTCATCGAATAAAATCACGTCCGGATTTACCGCCAAACTTCTAGCGATTGCGATGCGTTGCTTTTGCCCACCGCTAAGCTTGTGCGGATAAGTATAGGCCTTATTGCTAAGACCGACCTTTTGCAGCAGTTCCTCTGCTTTTGCGTAGGCTTGTTCTTTAGTATAGATACCCGCTTTTATGGGCGCTAGAGTTAAATTTTCTAGTACGTTTTTATTTGCAAAGAGGTTGAAATGCTGAAAGACCATACTAACTTTGCGGCGAATTTTATTAATATCAGTGTGCTTATCGGTAATATCATCGCCGTCTATTTTAATAGTGCCGCCGCTTGGAATTTCAAGCAGATTTAAGCAGCGCAAAAAGGTTGATTTACCGCCGCCGCTAGGGCCGATTATCGCTACGATATCGCCTTTATTTATGGTCTTTGAAATTCCTTTTAACACCGATAAATTGCCGTAGGATTTGGTTAAATTTGATATTTCAATCATTGCGGTTTAACCTACTTTCTAGCATTTTTACTAAAAACGAGAAAAATTTCACGCTTGCATAGTAAAGCACTGCGGCAAAAAGTATCGGCTGGACGGTATAAAGCGCCGCCTGCATACTTTTTGAAAAAAACGTAAGATCAGTAATTGCTACGAGGCCCACGACCGAGGTCTCTTTAAATAGGCTAATAAACTCATTCGCAAGCGCAGGCAGGATATTTTTTATCGCCTGCGGAAAGACGATCTCTTTCATCGCCGTGCCGTAGCCTAGCCCCATCGCGCGCGCAGCTTCCATCTGGCCGCGATCGACGCTGTTTATACCGCTGCGCACGATCTCCGCGACGTAAGCTGAGCTATTAAGCCCCAGCGCAAAGATCGCAGCTGCGATATTATTGCTCCACGTAGCAAAGATAATAAACACAAACACCATCAGCTGGATAACGATTGGAGTTCCGCGGATGATGTCTACGTATTCGTCGATAATGAAGCTTAGAAATTTATTGTTTAGAAATTTTAAAAATGCCAGCATAAATCCTAATGCGATACCGATCACAATGCCGCCGGAGGTCAAAATAAGAGTAATGCCGTAGCTTTTGGCGTATGAAATTTTTTGCGCTTCGCTCAGTTCGGGATAGGTGAAATAAAGCCCCACGGCGATTACAGTCAAAACAAATACGACCTTTAAAATTTTCTCGTTCAACCAAGGCGCCTTTTTCTTAAAATTTAAATGGCAAGAATACTAAAATTTCGTTAAAATCTGGCTAAATTCCGAAAGTAAAATTTTATTTGAAATAGAGTAAAATTAGCTTTTTTAAAAGGAGGTAACGATGAGCTTTTGGACCTATTGCGCAATCGCGATATATTTCAGCGCACTTATTTTTATAGGTAGGTATTATTATGACAAGAATGCGAGCTTAAGCGAGTATCTGCTCGATAACCGCCGCCTAGGCCCATTCGTAACGGCACTTAGCGCGGGCGCTAGCGATATGAGCGGCTGGATGCTTTTGGGAGTGCCCGGCGCGATGTTTGCAACGGGAATTTGCAATATCTGGATAGCCCTAGGACTTTGCGTGGGCGCATGGTGCAATTATAAATTTCTTGCAAAAAGACTTAGAATTTACACCGAGGTAGCAAGCGACAGCGTCACGATCCCGGATTTTTTAGAAAACCGCTTTAAAGACCGTACCAAGACGCTTCGCATCATCTCGGGGCTTTTGATCATCATATTTTTTACGCTCTATGTTAGCAGCGGCATCATCGCGGGCGGCAAGACCTTTGAGAGCTTTTTCGGGCTAAGCTTTACCTACGGCGCGGTCGCTACGATCTTAATCGTCGTGTTTTATACCTTTTTCGGCGGATTTAAGGCCGTCGCGATCACCGACGCATTTCAGGGTGCGCTGATGTTTGCGGTGCTTATTTTAATCCCTCTGTTTTCTTACCGCGCGCTGCAGATCCCTGCGGACAGCTCCTTTTTGGCGCAGGTACGGCTATATGGCGCGAACCATCTTGATCTATTTTACAATCAAAGCTTCTTAGGCGTTTTGGGTCTGCTTGCTTGGGGGCTCGGATACTTCGGGCAGCCGCACATCATCGTGCGCTTTATGGCGATCAGAAGCTCGCGTGAGCTTGATAGCGCGCGCCGCATCGGAATTTCGTGGATGGTGCTAGGTCTTGCGGGCGCGATGCTTAGCGGTCTGATCGGCTTTGTGTATTTTTCGCAAAAGGGCCTTAACATAGACGATCCCGAAAAAATTTTCCTAGAGCTCGGTAAAATTTTCTTTCATCCATTTATCCTAGGCGTGATAATCTCTGCGGTACTGGCGGCGATTATGAGCACCATCTCAAGTCAGCTTTTGGTAAGCGCTAGCGCGGTTACGAAAGATTTTATCTTCGCGTTTTATAAAAAAGAGGTGAGCGAGCGCACGCAGACGCTAAGTAGCCGTATCGCCGTCGTGATCATCGCCGCAGTCGCCGCGATATTGGCGTTTGGCTCAAACGATACGGTGCTAAACGTCGTCGGAAACGCCTGGGCGGGATTTGGCGCGAGCTTCGGCGCGGTGCTGCTTTTTAGCCTGTATTCTAAAAAGATGAGCGCGCTCTCGGCTTTGGTGGGCATGCTCGTAGGCGGTATCACGGTCATTTGCTGGATCTTATCGGGGCTTTCAGGGGTCGTTTACGAGCTGCTGCCAGGCTTTTGCTTTTCGGCGCTTGCGATACTGCTCGTAAATCGCTACAACTCGGTGCTTGATAAGATGGCTGATGAGCCCAATGCCGCGCAAATTTCGCAGGAATTTGAAAAGATGAAAGAGCAGAGTTTGGGAAGCAAAAATGGCTAACGTAAAGTGCCCGCACTGCGGCTCGCAGATTGATATAGACGAGGCGTTGCAACGCGATATCAAGGCTAAATTTGAAGATGAAATTTTGCAGCAGAAGCGAAAGTGGCAGCAGCAGCAAAACGAAGCCACGCTTAAATTTGAAGCCGAGATCGCCGCTAAGCGTGAGGAGTACGCGAAGCATCTTGCGCAGCTGCAAGCGAAGGAAAACGCTTTCGAGCAGCGCGTAAAAGCGGCGACCGATTCCGCGCTAAACAACGAGCGGGAGAAAATTTTAGCGCTCGCAAAATCTCAGATCGAGAGCGAAAATGCGGCGAAATTTGAAATTTTACAAAAGGAGCTGCAAGAAAAATCGCAAAGAATTTCGGAGCTAAATTTAATAAAGGCCGAAATGGAAGCGCAAAAGCGTAAATTTAGCGAGCTTGAAGCCGAGAATAAAGCCAAATCCGAGATCGAGCTAACCAACCGCGTAAACCAAGAGCGTGAGCGGCTTTCGAAGCAAATTTCGCAGGAAAATGAGCTGAAATTCCGCCAAAAAGATGAGCAGATCCAAAGCTTAATCGGCCAAATAAACGAGCTCAAGCGCCGCTCGGAGGTGGGCTCGCAGCAGCTTCAGGGCGAGGTGCAGGAGCTTGCGCTACAGGAGTATCTGCGGCTAAACTTTCCTTTGGACGAGATAGATGAGGTCAAAAAGGGCGCGCGCGGCGCAGACTGCGTGCAGACAGTGCATACGAGGGAGTTTGCGGGCTGCGGTAAAATTTTATACGAGAGTAAGCGCACGAAAAGCTTCGAGCCCAAATGGATCGACAAACTCAAAGACGATATGATAGGCGAGAGCGCGCAGATCGGCGTTATCGTCACCGAGCAGATGCCGCCTCACAGCCCTAGGCTGCATCAAGCGCCGAGCGATGCTAGCATCTGGATCTGTTCGTTTGAGGAATTTAAGGGGCTTTGCGCCGTCTTGCGCGAACATGTCGTGGCGCTTGCGTTTGCCAAAAGATCGGGGCAAAATCAAGATAGCAAAACGGCGATGCTCTACGACTATCTGACCTCGCCCGAGTTTGCAAACCAGATAAAGACGATCGTTTCGGCATTTGTCGGCATGCAAGAGAGCCTAAATAAGGAGCGCAACGCGATGGAGCGCATCTGGAAACAGCGTGAAAAACAGATCGCGCGTGCGCGAGACGGCGCGATCGCGATGCACGCAAGTATCAGAAGCATCGCCGGAAGCGGCATAGCGCAGCTGGAGGACGTCGATGAAATTTTAAGCCTCGAGGCGATTGCGACGGAGAGCGAAGCGGGCGCGCTTCAAAACCAAGACGGCGACGAGACGCCATAGCGGCGTGCGGACGGGTCGCCGTCTGAACGAAATGCGAGGCGGCCTTGCGTCGTGAGGCTCAAATTTTGTAAAGTAACACGATATTTGTCCGCGGACAAGCGGTGCTAGAATTTCAAGAAGTAATTGCCGTATGCTTTTGAGTTTGCGAGGTTGGAATTTAGCTTGTGAATTTTATCTCGGCAGAAATATGCCGCACCGTGTAGCGTGTAAAATTTTAAATTCATAATTAAGGAAGCGCTTCATGTTGCGAAAATTTGATTTGGAATTTCTATCTTGTATCTCAATTAGGAAGATTTTACACTAAAAGCTATAGCAAAATTTTTAAGAATTCGCTTTTCTGTACTGTAAAAATTTTAAAATTTTGATCTGCAAATTTTATAAAATTTATGAAATTTTTTAAATTTCGGCATCGAAATTTTAGAATTTCTAATATTTTTTAAAACAAATTTAAATTTTTTAAACACCATCGCCGCAGTTATTTGCATACTAAAATTTTATCGATGAAAAGAGTTTGTTGCCAATCGTTAAACCCCATCCCTTATCATTTCGCAGTTGTTTTGCGCATGGGAAATTTTGCGCGTACAAGACTTGTTTTGTGCGGCATAGCGTGCAGGTTGCATCAAATACGCCGCAAAAGCAATGGTGGGCTGTGCAACGTCTGTAGCAGGCGGCTTGCTTGATTTACATAATTTATAAAGAGGTAAAATATGCGTATTTTAGGCAACATTATTTGGTTTTTTCTAAGCGGTTGGATTTGGCTATTTTAACTTATTTGTCGGGTTTAATCCTTAACCATTTTAGTCGGACCGCTCCCGCGGGATTGGGTCTTATGGAATACAGTAAATTTCTATTTTTACCTTTTACTAGCGATATGGTGCGCAAAAATAAAAGCTCGCTTGCCGTCGCCGCAGAGTCGCTGCAGAACTACAAATATGACGTAACGCCCCAAAAAGTATCCGTAGCGACGATAGTAGCTGCGGTTTGTATCGTAGCAATCGCTTTACCTGCAGTAGCGATTGCGGAACCAGGGCTGACTACTAGAGATGATGCGGAGATTTCTAGATTAGCGACAAATTTAAGTACCGTTAAATACGATCTAGACGCTTACTATATCTCTCAAGGCAAATTCGCATCCGATTTTTCGGTTATGACGAATGTTCCGCTAGAGCCTAACGGAGCGAATTCCGCATATCTTAAAAGCTTAAAAGGGGATAAATGCTTTCTAATCAGCGTAGACGGCGAAAAGAAAACTATCTCTATCGAAAAAGGTCCCGATGCCGAAAATAATATCTGCCAGGGAGCGTATGAGCTACCTGGCGTCCCTAAAATGCTATCGGAGCCTATTAGCGTGAAAACAAGCTATTAATTCACGCGATTTAAGGGCGGATTAGATTATGGCGGCGGATTTAAGAGCCGGAATATATAAATTTTGTCTTAAATTTACGCCGCCTTATGCGCATGAAAGCGATCTGATAGTAAATCAGATAAAGTCGCGCGCTTTGGCGTGAAATTTAGCCACAATTTGAGCGGGCCTAAGTTTCATAAAATTCTGCGGTTAGAATTTTAACGCCGTTTTAAGATTATTTTTGTAAAATCACATTTCTTTTTCACCGCTGGCGGGCTCATAGCTCAGTTGGTTAGAGCATCCGGCTCATAACCGGATGGTCCTAGGTTCAAGTCCTAGTGAGCCCACCACCACAAAATTTCGGCTTTTCACTGCATCAAAATTCACAAAATTCCATAAATTCCATGCGTCGTTTTTCCTTTGAAATTCCGCTTCATAACTTCAAAAGACAAAGCTTGCCGCATAATTTCAGCTTTAAAATTTGGTTAAGCTCGCAATTGAATTTTCAAATTTAACTTTCATTTGGCGACCGATTAAATTTTATTTTATGGCAAGTTGCGGTAGAATTCCGTTAAAATTCTTAGTGCAGGGAGATGTCCATGTCAGAAAATCAAACGAAAAAAGGCGGAATTTTAGCCTTTTATTTTAACTCAAGCTTGCTTTGGCGCATCATTATCGCTTTAGTGTTGGGCTCTGCGATTGGTATGTTACTACCTAAAAATATGCCGGTGGGCGATACAACGTGGGTGGCGATTTTAACACCTTTGGGAGATCTTTTCGTGAGACTTTTAAAGATGATTATGGTGCCGATCATTATCTGTTCGCTGATCGTGGGCACTAGCAGTATCTCGCCCGCGCACCTGGGCAAAGTAGGCGTTAAGGCGATCATATTTTACGCTATAACGACGCTTTTTGCGATCGTCATCGGCCTAGCGTGTGCGTTTGTATTTTCTCCAGGTAGCGGGCTTGATCTAAGCGATGCGTCCAAGGCTGTCGAAAAGGCAGCGAACGCGCCTAGTATGAGTAAAATTTTGCTTAATATAATTCCTACGAATCCTTTTGATTCCATAGCCAAGGGCGAAATTTTGCCGATCATCGCGTTTTGCTTATTTCTTGGCGTAGGGCTTGCGTTTTGTCGCGACATTAGTGATGCTCGTATTAAAAATTCCGCTGATACGGTTTATAATTTTTTCGACGGAATGAGCGAGATTATGTTTAAGGTCGTGCACTGGGTAATGCAATACGCACCAATTGGCGTTTTTGCGCTAATGTTTGTAGTGTTTAATAAAAGCGGTATCGAGGCTTTCAGCTCGCTATTAAATGTCACGATTACCCTATACGTGGGACTTGCGATTCAAGTATTTGCGGTTTATTGCGTTATTTGTATGCTTATCGGAGTTAGCCCGATTAAATTCCTTAAAAAAGTGCGTCCGCCGATGCTTACGGCTTTTGTTACCCGCAGCTCCAACGGCACGCTTCCGATTACGATGCAAACCGCCGAAGATATGGGAATTCCAAAGGCGATCTACGGCTTTGTTTTGCCCGTGGGCGCTACGGTGAATATGAACGGCACGACCGTATATTTGGGCGTGTGCACTCTTTTTATCGCTAATGCTTGCGGTATCGATCTAAACAGCAGCCACTACCTCACGATCATCATCACTTCGATGCTTGCGGCGATCGGAACTGCCGGGGTTCCGGGAGCCGGTGCGCTGATGCTGCTTTTAGTGCTCGAGTCTATCGGCGTCAAGGTAAGCGGTAATGTAGCGATCGCTTACGGAATGATTTTGGGCATTGATGCGATTTTGGATATGGGGCGAACCTCGATGAACGTAACGGGCGATGTTGTCGCGTCGATCTACGTCGCAAAGAGCGAAAACGAAATGGATATGAGTAAGTGGGAGAATTAACCCAATTAAAATTTAGAAAGGACGAGCTATGAAAAGAGTTGGAATTATCGGTGGAATGGGACCTTTGGCGAGTGCGGATCTGTATATGAAGATCATAGAAGAGACTGCGGCGGGCAGCGATCAAGAAAATATTCCGCTTGTAATCGATAGCTATCCGCAGATCGAAGATCGCACGGCGTTTATCTTAGGCAAGGGCGAAAATCCGCTTCCGCGCCTAAGCGAGAGCGCCGTTAGGCTCAAAAATGCAGGCTGCAAGGCGTTTGCGATGGCGTGCAACACGGCGCATTTTTTCGCAGACGATGTAGAAGCTGCGGTGGAAATCCCGCTAATTCATATCGCCGAGGTCACCGTAAAAGCGATTCGCAAAAATTATCCAAACGCCCATAAAATAGCTGTGCTAGCAACTATCGGTACAAAAAAAGCTAAAATTTACGACGATCCGCTTAAAGAAGCGGGGCTAATCAGCGTGGATCTCGGCGAAGAAAATCAAGCGGTTTTGATGGATTGCATCTACAAAGGTGTTAAGGCGGGCAAGACTGCCGAATACGTGGGAGCTTTTGAGAATTTGCTAGGCAAAATCGATGCTGATATTTACGTCGTTGCCTGCACCGAGCTGCCGCTATTTTTGCCGTTAATCAAAAGCGATAAAATTTTCGTCGATCCTACTAGAGAGCTTGCTAAAGCGATCGTGGAATTCTCAAGATCGTAGAGCCGCAAGGCTTTGCAAGCGCGAATTTTAAACCGCAAAATTTTACGATGATTTAAGTCGTGAAATTTTACGGAACTATATTGAACCAAAATTCCATCGAGGCGGAATTTTACGATAGCAAAATTTCATCACAGGATTTTAAGCTTAAAATTTTGTCAAAATTTAATCCGCAAAACCCAGAATGTAAAACCTTCGAAGTAAAATTCCGTAACAAAATTTACTCGTAAAATTTCGCGCTGAAATTTAAGCTAAAATTCCATTAAATTTGACCGTTTCTAAAGCCCGAATTTAATATAATCGCTCCAACAGAAAAAAGGATCAAAATGAGTGACTACACCCACCTGCACCTTCACACCGAGTATTCGCTGCTAGACGGCGCAAATAAAGTAAGCGAGCTCGCCGAGCTTTTGCAGAGCCGCGGCACCAAGGCGTGCGCGATCACCGATCACGGCAATATGTTCGGCGCGATAGACTTTTATCAGACGATGAAAAAGCACGGCATTAAACCTATCATCGGCATCGAGACCTACCTGCACAACCACGAGGATATCGGCGATAAAAGCGACCGCCAGCGCTACCACTTGATACTGCTTGCCAAAAACGAGACGGGTTATAAAAATTTAATGTATCTTAGCTCGCGCGCGTTTTTGGACGGCTTCTACTACTATCCGAGGATCAACAAAAAAATTTTAAAAGAGCATAGCGAGGGGCTCATTTGCTCCTCGGCATGCCTAGCGGGCGAGGTGGAATTTCATCTAAATAGAAGCGAGCGAAATTTAAAGCGCGGCGCGGGCGGCTACGAAGCGGCGAAAAAAGCGGCGCTTGAGTATAAGGAAATTTTCGGCGAGGATTTTTATCTAGAAATCATGCGCCACGGCATCGGCGAGCAATTAAACGTCGATAAAGACCTCATCCGCCTTTCGCGCGAAATCGGCGTCAAGATCATCGCCACGAACGACGCTCACTACTCGCGCAAGGATCGCGCCAAGGCTCACGACGTCTATCAGTGCATCTCGATGGGCAAGACGATCAACGATGGCGACCGCCTAAAACACGTCGTTTCGGAATTTTACGTAAAAAGCGATGAGGAGATGAGGCGGCTTTTTGCGGATATCCCCGAAGTGATCGAAAATACCGCCGAGATCGTAGAAAAATGCAATCTGAAATTTGCTTTCGACGAGAAGGACTACGCGCCGACGCCGCCGAATTTTAAATTTACGATCGAATACGCCGCTAGGCTCGGGCTTTCGCTTCCGCAGCCTGATGAGCGCTATAGCTTTTCAAACGATGACTTTTTATTCGATTATCTGTGCCGCGAAGGGCTTAAAGAGCGCCTTAAATTTATTGATCCTACTAAGCATGAAATTTATCGCGAGCGCCTGGAAAAGGAGCTTGCCATCATCAAAAACATGCATTTTTCGGGCTATATGGTCATCGTGCAGGATTTCATCAACTGGGCGAAGGATCACGACATTCCGGTTGGCCCAGGTCGCGGCTCTGCGGCGGGCAGCATCTGCGCGTATGCGCTTCGCATTACTGACCTCGATCCGATCCCGTATAATCTACTTTTTGAGCGATTTTTAAATCCGTCGCGTATCTCGATGCCCGACATCGACGTGGATTTTTGCCAGGCGCGCAGAGGCGAGGTGATCGACTACGTCATCGATCAGTATGGCAAATACAATGTAGCGCAGGTTGCGACCTTCGGTAAGCTGCTCGCGCGCGGCGTCATCCGCGACGTGGCTCGCGTCTGCGATATGCCGCTTTCGCAGGCCGATAAGATGGCAAAGCTGATCCCCGATAAGCTCGGCATCACGCTCAAGCAGGCTTACGACGCCGAGCCGAAGCTGAAAGAATTTATCGATGCAGATCCGATCGCACAGCAGGTTTGGGAGTTTGCGCTGGGCCTTGAAGGGCTAAATCGCAATGCAGGTATGCACGCTGCGGGAGTGGTGATCTCAAACGAGCCGCTGTGGAACAAAGCGCCGCTATTTAAGCAGGATAAGGGCGAGGATGCGCGCCTAGTAACGCAATACACCAAAAATTATCTCGAGGACGTCGATCTGATAAAATTTGACTTCCTGGGTCTAAAAAACCTCGACGTTATCGATAACGCCGCCAAGCTCGTCAAGCGCCGCTACGGCCGTGATATCGTCTGGGAGGAGATAGATTTCAACGACCACAAGACCTACGAGACGATTCAAAGCGGTAACACGCTGGGGATTTTTCAAATCGAGGGCGTGGGCATGCAGGATCTTGCGATGAACCTGCGCCCCGACCGCTTCGAGGATATCATCGCGATGATCTCGCTATACCGCCCGGGGCCGATGGATCTAATCCCTGATTTTATCAGGATCAAACACGGCGAGCTGAGCGCTAGCTATATCTTCCCAGAGATAAAAGAAATTTTAGAGCCCACATACGGTATCATCGTCTATCAAGAGCAGGTCATGCAGATCGTGCAGAAGGTGGGCGGCTTTAGCTTGGGCGATGCCGATCTGGTGCGCCGCGCGATGGGTAAAAAGGATGAGAAGAAGCTTGCCCACATGCGAGAGCAGTATCTAAGCGGTGCCAAAGAGCTGGGCTTTGACGTAGCTAAGGCGGATGAGTTATTTGATCTGATTATGAAATTTGCCTCCTACGGCTTTAACAAATCCCACGCCGCGGCGTATTCGATGATCACCTTTCAGACGGCCTATCTTAAGACCTACTATCCGGCGGAGTTTATGGCGGCGCTGCTTACTTCAGAGGAGGGCAATACCGATAAAATTTCAAAATATATCGACGAGGCTAGCCGCCTGGGTATCGGGCTTTTGCCACCGTCGATCAATCAAAGCTTAAGAGGCTTTAGCGTCGTGGATGACGAAAATTCCAAATCGGGCACCTCGATCATCTACGGTCTCGGCGCGATCAAGGGGGTGGGCGGCGCCGCGATCGAGAATATCTTAGAGCTTCAGAGCGAGGCTAAATTTCAAAGCATCGACGATTTTGCTTCGCGCGTGGATAATTTCCGCGTCAATAAAAAGGTCATCGAGTCGCTGATCTACGCAGGCGCGATGGATTGCCTGGGCAAGAGTCGCCTGGCGATGATTCAAAATATGGAAAATATCCTAGACGTGATGAAAAAAATCACCGAGATTAAAAAGGACGCCGCAAGCTCGCTTTTTGGCGAGGATGAGGATATGACTAGCGGCATGAGCGTGAGCTTCGTCGATACCGACAAGGAATTTCCGCAGGGCGAAATTTTGAAATTTGAGCAGCAGACCGTGGGCGTGTATCTTTCGGGACATCCGCTAGATGATTACAAAGAGGAGATAGAAGGTATCGACTACACGCTATCCTCGGCATTTAGCGAGATCGAGGGCGATAGCGCCGAGGTGCTTAGCGTGGGGCGGATCGAGGATCTATCCACGCGCATGACGAAAACGGGCAAAAAAATGGGGATTTTAAACGTGCTTGATCTGCACGGCAGCTTCGAGCTCGCGGTGTTCGATAACGCGCTAAAGGCGATCGAAAACTTAAGCCCGCAGGAGCGGGAGCGCCCGTACGCCTTTATGATTAAAATTTCAAAAAGCGCGGTCGGCGGCGCAGCGTATCAGCTGTCGTTTCTTTCGATGATGAGCCTGCAAAACGCCCGTGATCCGAGCTTTCGTCCGCACGCGGGAGTATTTCTGGGCGAAAATCCGCTAAGAGCCTATGCCGCCGAGCTTGGCGGCATTTCATACACCAAATCCAGCGAATTCGGCGAGCTGGTAGACGACGGGGGCGCGGGCGTTAAAATTTTATGCGTCGGCAGGATCGAAAACGTCTTTTCGCGCACGACCAAATCGGGTAAGCAGATGGCAAATCTTACGGTGCTTGATCTTGCGGGCAGCTTCGAGATGAGCGCGTTCGGCGATATTTGCGATGCGGTCACTGCGCTAACGGATGCGCAGCTGGAGCGCCCGATGGCGTTTTGGGCGCGGCTTAGCAAAAACACGAGCCCTTACGGCGGCAAATTTCAAATTTATCTGGATGAAATTTTAACTCTAGATGCCGCGCAAAATATCGACGGCTACGTGCCTAGTAAGGTGCGAGGCTCCGGTGGTAGGGAGCGCGGAGGCTTTAACGGCGGCAATTCCGGCTTCGGTGGCGAACGAAGTGGCAGCTACGGCGGAGAGAATTCTGTGGGGCGAAGGGGTGGGTTTGCTGCGGAGGATCCCGCCCTTAAGGCGCGCAAAGAGCGCGAGGCACAGCGAAAAAACGCGCAGGATTTCGAGTTTGAGCTAAGCTTAGGCGAGCTTAGTCGCGAGAAAATTTATAAAATTTACTATCTCGCATTTTGCGACACGGCGCTGAAAAACACCAAGCGGCTGATTCTGCGAATCCGCAACGGCAGCGAGGTGCTAGTTTATCCGACCGAATACATCGTGAGCGATAATTTCACTGAAAAGGTGCGCGAAATCATCGCGGCGTAAGCGCGGCTCTCTCGCCGCGCTAGGTCGGTTAAAATTTTTATTCTTGCTTGTTGCGCCGCACGCAAGAGGTATTTGAGTGCGCAGAAAGCCTAGGCTTTGACGCGGTTGCGATAAGAGACGACAATTATTTTAGGCTCAAAGCTTGCCGCAAGTAAAATTTACGGCGCGACACATAAGAATCGTAATCACGCAGATCGTCCGTGATATCTAAATTTATTGCGTTTATTGTGCTCTCAATTTACAAAAATATAGACCACCCTCTGCTTCATTGTAGCGATAAAAGTTCATGGCGCGCCGTTTGAGTTACCGCAATAACAGCTCGCCGTGCCTCGGTAGAGAATGAATTATATTGCCGCGCTAGCCTACCTGCGGCACGACAAACGGCATGAGCGTTTTTAAATTTCTAGCTAAATTTTTGCGAAGTTTTACTTTGGCGAATCTCCACGCAGCTTTAAAATTTTAAACTTTAGCGGATTTGAAATTTTTAGGTATAGCTTTATTACGTAAAATTTTATCGTGGTAAAATTTCGCCGAGCAAATTTAGTAAAGCACGCAAAAACGGACTCAAGACGTGCAGAAAAAATCCGAAACAAAGCTGACCAAAGCAAACGGTGCCCGAAAAAATCAAGCTAGCGCGGACTGGGCTCGAGCCGAGCCAGGTGCCGGGATGCAACCTGTCTTAAATCCAAAATTTATCAAAATTGTTAAACGGCTGTATTTGAAATTTTTTGCGCTGCATATATTGCTCGCGCCAAGTGTATTTATCCTGCCCGAAAATATAGGTGATAATGCTGCTTGTGCGGGCTTTGTAAGCCTTATGAAGCAGCTTTTCAAATGTCGCCATGGCAGTTGGCTTATACGCAGGATTTGCGGAGCTTTACTTAGTTGCGATGTGGTCGGCTAGCATCTTGATTTTGGCGTGGGCTATTTTTTATGCTTAAAAAGTAGCGCCGATTAATTTTCGTGCGATTTTGAGCGGTGAAATTTCGCGAGTTGAAATTCCGAAATTCTGCCGTTTCCAAGCCGCATGAATTTGAGCTCAAATTTAGAGTTCGCGAGAATTTTAAATTTTACGACGTGAAATTGTGAAGCGGATTTTGGAATTTTGAAATTCTGCGCCGTGGAGGTTTAGAATTTCGCGAGCTGTAAATTTAGGGCTAAATTTTAAAATTTGTAGCGATAGAATTTTAAAATTTTATGCTGCGCGGCTTGGTAAAGCGCCTCCGTTTCTTGATAGATCAAATTTGTAAGCTGGTTTGAAATTTAATCGGTGCGGTTGCTGCCGCAAAATTCTATCTGTAACGGCGGTTTTTAAACGACAGCGCCGAGACGAGCAATGATGATTTACGGAAGTGCGCCGCGCTGGTCGCAAATACCGTGCGGCGGGCAAGCGAGCGTTAGGCGATCGTGCGGGCTAGTTTATCTCGCAGGTTTAAAATTTCATCGCGTTTTAGTACGAAGCTGTTTTTGTTGGCGATGAGGTGCGCGGAGCTTTGCATTATGGTTTCTGCGGGTTGCAGCCCGTTTTGTTTCATCGTAGCGCCGGTTTCCACGACATCTACGATGGCATCGGCAAGCCCTATGAGCGGGGCTAGCTCGATCGAGCCGTAGAGTTTGATGATATTTACGGCGACGGCCTTGGAGGCGAAGTACTCGCGAGTAATGTTGGGCATTTTTGTAGCGATTTTTAGGCTAGGAGCGCCGTAGTTTAGCTGGGTGCCCGCATGCACGCCCACGCAGACGCGACATTTTCCGATTTTAAGATCGAGCAGCGTAAGCACATCCGGGCGATGTTCCTCAAGCACGTCAAGCCCTACTACGCCGATATCCGCAGCGCCGCCCATAACGTAAGTAGGGATATCTTGGTTGCGGACGTATAGGAATTTAAAATCGCCCTCTTGCATTATGAGTTTGCGATCCTCAAAGGCAAAATCAAGCCCGAAGATGGTTTTGAAAATTTTAAGTGTATCGTCGGCTATGCGGCCTTTGGGAAGCGCTATGGTTATCATGCTAGCCCCTTTTTTGCGATTAAGCTCACCATCGATTTAAAGATGAGATCCTTCTCATAGATCGAGTTGCGAAAATACCGCATCAGATAGGCTCCGTCACCGCCCGTGAAGTAAATTTTATTATTGCCCGCGATGTTTGCGATGGCAAGCACGATCGGCTTTAAAATCCCGTAGTTTACGGCATTTACGGTCTTTTGCGGTAGCGGATCCAGATCGATATTGCTAGCTAGCGTGACGTCCAGCACGGGCGCGATGCTTGCGAACGACTTTAAAAGCGTGCCGATACCGGGCATTATAAATCCGCCTAAGTGTGAACCTCTAAACATCAAATCCACGGTGATCGCGCTGCCCGCATCGACGACGATGCCCGTCGTCACCGCCGAGCACGCCGCTATGCGGTCGATCCCAAGCCCGCGGTAGGCGGTTTTTAGCTCAAAGTGCGGCGCCAGATCGACAAACAGAGGGTTTTTCAGCTTTTTTTTCACACTATCATTGACGCTAATGAAAAAAATTCGCTCCTTCGGCTCGTACCGCATAAACTCCGCTACGGGCATACTTTGCGTTACACCGCCTTTATAAAATTTAACCCTGGAATTTCCTACGTCACACAAAAGCATAGAGGCTAAATCCGTTTTCTTTTAAAAATTTCGCACTTTTAGAGCACATTTGCGAGTTGTAAAACAGCGCGCGCTTTTTCACGACCTTGCCTAGGCTTGCGCTAATGCCGCTTGCGAGCGATAGCAGAAATTCCGCGTCGCGCATTACAAAGCGAGACTTTGCGTCGCGCATAAACAAAAGGACGTTGTAGCTTTTTAGATCCACGCCGAAATATGCGCCGTATGAGCGCGAGCGCGTGAAGCTAGCGATATCTAGCGTTTGAAATTTCTGAAGCAAGAGCCCTTCGCGAACGCAAAGTTTTGAAATTTTATCTAGCATCAAAATTTAAAATTTTATCGTCGTAGTAAAATGAGCTGCCTGCGATAAAGGACTTATCATCGAACTCGCCATTTAGCTCGTAGATCGCTTGTCCCTCTAAATTTTCGTCCACGCGGATCACGTAGCCGTTGCGCTCGATGATATACAAATAGCCGCCGCTAAGTAGCGCGCCGCTAAACTGCGCGAAGGTAAATTTACGCGATTTGATCAAATTTAGCCCGCGATCGAGTAGCTCGACTCTGCCGTCTTTTAAGAAAAGATAAATTCTATCGCCGCTAAAAATCACGTCTTTGATGTCTACGTTATGGTTTTTATTGCCAGCAGGACTTACCAGCATTAGCCTAGTGGCAGTTACGGCATAAAGGTTATCGCCCTTGTTTTCTAAGGCGATAATGTTGTTAAAAAACGGCTGGTTGCTCACGACGAAATCGCGTGCCGAGCGCCCACCTACGTTTTCTGCGATGCTGACTAGTCCGTCTAGTGCAGGATAAGCGATAAGCTGGTTGATAAATATTGGTGACGCCACGCGCGAATCGATTGCGAATGCATCGCCTACTTTATGATCGAGTACCACTGCGCCCGAGCTTAGCTTGATAAGCATGATCGAATCATCGCTCATGACTAAAGCTAAATCATCGCCGCGTATATTTGCACTGAGCGCTTGTCTGCCGAGGGCCTTTTCAAATTTTACGGCGCCTGTGCCACTAACTACTTTAAGCGTGCCATTGATATCGGTTACGACGAAATTTCCATCATATTCACCTAAAAATTTCTCACTTTTTAAGACTTTGAAATTTTTTACCAATCCGTTTTTAGAGATTACTTCGCCGTCTTTTAGCGTAGCGCCATCTTTACTAACCGCTACGATTTCCGACGGCAGTGAGCCGTTAAATTTCATATCGCCTGTGATGTTTTCGTCGCTAGGTTCGAAATACTGGCGCTTCGTCGAGCAGCCCAAAAATAAAAACGATAGTAAAAGCGTAAATATCAGCGTTTTTTTCATTATTTATTGCCTCCATAGTGTTTCAAAGCAAGTGCGATTTGACGAACTGGCGAGTTGAGTGGAATTTTATCTAGCTCTGCGTGAGCTTGCTCGATTTTGCCCTCTTTTAGTAGGTCGTAGCCTTTGAGCAAAGAATCGTAATCGGCGAGTAGCACTCCGCCTTGTTTGCCGTTTTGTAGATTTATTATCTCTTTTAGCATAACATCGATGCCTTGGGTATTTTCTAGCGCCGCTCGCTCGTCTGCAGAGCCGTTTTGCAAAATATAAAGAGCGTATAGATTTATATCTTTTTGCTTAAGCTCGGCTAGCTTAGCGTCGTCGCGCTTGTTAAGCAGCTCGTCATAGATCGCATTAGCACTTGCTATGCGGCGATCGCTTAGAAATTCATTTGCGTAATATCCGATAAATGCTACGATCAAAACCGCAGCCAAAAATATCAGCGGCTTTTTGTATTTTTTTACGAAAATTTCACTTTTTATGACGCTTTCTAGAAACTGCTCTTCTGTGCCAATCTCTTTTTTCACGCCTTCGATGTCGTCTTTTAAAGCCAAAATTTAGTCCTTTATTTGAGAAAATCGGCGTAATTGTAGCATAAAAAATTTTAAATACCGCCTAAGATAAAGAATTTTTATGATATAATGTCGCATTTATCAGAAAAAGGAAAGTTATGATAATAGACGATGCCTTGCTAAGCAAGCTGGAAAGGCTATCTGCTCTTAAAATTCCAGATGCTAAGCGAGAAGAATTTAAAGGTCAATTAAATAATATTGTAGATTTTGTAGAAATTCTAAATGAGCTGGATTTACAAAGCGGCGAGGCGGCTATCACTACGCTAAAAGGCGGTACTCCGTTTCGCAAAGATATCCCACGCAAAAGCGACGTCGCAGAAAGCGTCTTAAAGCATGCTCCGCAGTCCGAAGGCGGCTACTTCGTAGTACCGAAAATCATAGATTGAAAGGAATTTTATGGAAGAAGTTCAAAGAAATTTAGTAGATATCGAAACCCTACTAAAAACCGTCGTTTTTAACAAAGCGAGCGACCTTCACTTAGTTTCGCGCTCGGCGCCTCAAATACGTATCGACGGCACACTGCGCCCACTTGCCATGGACCCGCTTAAGGGCACGGATATCGAGTATATCTGCTACGCGCTCATTACCGATGCTCAAAAAAGTGCGCTCGAGGAAAATAAAGAGCTCGACTTTGCGATCGAGCTTCCTAATATCGGACGTTTCCGTGGAAATTACTACTACACTATGAACGGTGATTTGGCTGCCGCATTTCGTATTATTCCTATCGATATTCCTAGCCTGGACGATTTAAAAGCCCCTACGATTTTTAAAGAGGTAGTCAAGCACGAAAAAGGCATGATTTTGGTTACCGGACCTACCGGTAGCGGTAAATCAACTACTCTTGCCGCGATGCTAAACGAGATCAACGAAAAAGAGCGCAAGCACATCATTACCGTTGAAGATCCGGTCGAGTTCGTCCATACCAATAAAAAAGCGCTTTTCTCTCACAGAAATATCGGCACCGATACCCATTCCTACGCTAATGCGTTAAAATTTGCCTTGCGTGAGGACCCGGACATTATCCTAGTTGGTGAGATGCGCGATAGAGAGACTATCTCGATCGCCATTACCGCTGCAGAGACCGGTCACTTGGTATTTGGTACGCTACACACCAACTCCGCGATGCAAACGATCAACCGTATTATCGATAGCTTTGATGGCGGCGAGCAGCTCCAAGTACGAAATATGCTCTCCGTGTCACTTACCGCGGTCATTTCGCAATCGCTTTTGCCGAAGCTTGGCGGTGGACGTATCGCGATCCATGAAATTTTGCTAAATAACAATGCCGTAGCAAATCTAATCCGCGAAAACAAAGTCCATCAAATTTACTCTCAAATGCAGCTAAATCAGCAATCTACCGGTATGATAACTCAAACTCAAGCGATGGTTAAAGCGATCCGTGCAAATCAAATTTCAAAAGACACGGCATTTAGGTACTCGACTAACCTGCAAGAGTTAATAGGCGTGGTGGGTGCTTGATGGAAGGTATTAATTGGTTCGACGTCGGCTGTTTAGTACTCGTAGTGCTCTTCGGATTGCGCGGTATCACCAACGGCATTGTAAAAGAAATTTTTGGAATTTTGGGTCTCATCGGCGGTCTTTTTGCCGCGATGCGCTATAAAACTATGGCAGGCGAGTGGATTGCAGCAAAAATTCCAGCTTTACATAATGCAAACGGCGTGCTTTCGGGCGACACGACGCAGGTTCTCATCGGCTTTATCGCTGTGCTTTTTGGCGTATGGATCTCGTGTCTGATTATAGGCGAAATCATTTCAAAATTCTTTAAATGGAGCGGACTCGGATTTGTCGATAAGATCGGCGGTTTCGTGTTTAGCGTAAGTAAAATTTTCTTGATTTTTGCAGTTATCGTTACGCTTGCAAGCGGTCCTATGTCGATGAACGAACAGACCAAAAGGTATTTTGAAAGCAGCAAAACTGCGCCGATTTTTTTAAAAATAGGAAATTGGATTTTAAATCTCAAAGACGATCCGAAGATCAAACAAAGCTTAGATTCTATCGGTTCTAAGATGGATGACAAGCTCTTAAAAGATCAAAATTCTACCGCCCGTATGAACTCGGATCAAAATCAAAGCACTGAACCTAGCGATTTTAACGCCAGTTCAGAAGTAAATTCTACAGAAAGGACAAAATTATGAATGCAAAAATCGAAAATTTAGAGTTTGACGCTCTAATTGTTGAGTTTAAAAAGGCGCTTGCCGCTAGCGGTCTAAAATATACCAAGCAGCGCGAGGTTTTGCTCCGTACGCTTTATAACAACAACAAGCACTTCACACCTGAGGCACTTCACAACGAGATCAAAGCGAAATTTCCGGAGCTAAACGTAGGCATAGCGACGGTGTATCGCACCTTAAATTTACTAGAGGATTCGGGGATGGCGACATCGATCTCATTTGGCGCACAGGGTAAGAAATTTGAGCTTGCGAACAAGCCTCACCACGACCATTTAATCTGCAAAAGCTGCAACAAGATCATAGAATTTCAAGACGCTACTATTGAGCGAAAACAGCTTGCCGTCGCCAAAGAGCACGGTTTTGCGCTCACGGGACATATGATGCAGCTGTATGGAATTTGCCCTGAATGCGCGGCAAAAAGGAAGTAGATTGTTTGATAGCCAGTTAGAAATCCAAAGGATAGACAAGGCGTCGGAACTTCGGAATTTAGGGGCTAATCCCTATCCGCACTTTCTAAAAAAAGATATGAGCATAGCCGAGTTTAAAGAGAAATTCGGCTACATAAAAGATACCGAGGATAAAAAAGCGAGCGAGGAGGTAAGCCTCGCCGGGCGGCTAAAGCTAAAGCGCGTCGCGGGCAAATCCACCTTTGCAAACATAGAAGATCAAAGCGGCAATATTCAAATTTATTACTCGCGCGACAGCATCAGCGAGGAGGATTACGCTAAATTTAAGAAAAATCTTGAAGTGGGCGATATAATTTTGGTGCGCGGATATGCTTTCGTCACCCAGACGGGCGAGTTTTCGATCCATGCTAGCAAAATAACGCTTGCATCCAAAGCGATCTGCCCGCTTCCAGAGAAATTTCACGGCTTAACCGACATCGAGATGCGCTACCGCCAAAGATACCTCGATATGATAATGAACCCCGAGATCCGCGAGGATTTCATCAAGCGCTCGATCATCGTTAGCGAGATCCGCAGCTTTTTTGAGAAACATGGATTTTTAGAGGTTGAAACGCCGATGATGCACCCAATCGCAGGCGGCGCGAACGCTAAGCCATTTATCACGCACCACAACGCTCTCGACGTCGATCGCTACCTGCGTATCGCACCGGAGCTGTATCTTAAGCGCCTCGTCGTAGGCGGCATGGAGGCGGTCTTTGAGATCAACCGAAACTTCCGTAACGAGGGTATGGACCTGACGCACAATCCGGAATTTACCAGCATAGAATTCTACTGGGCGTGGCATGATTATAACGACGCGATGAACCTAACTGAGGAGCTATTTAAAGCGCTGTTTAAAAGGCTCGGGCTGGGCGAAATTTTAACTTACGATGAGCGCGAGATCGATTTTTCAAAGCCTTTTGCGCGCATAAAGTATCTCGACGCGCTTACACAGATAGGCGGCATCGAGCCGCAGATCGTAAATGATCGCGAAAAGATCATCGCAAAGCTCAAAGAGGATAGGTTTGAAGTCAATGAAAAGCTCGATCTGGGCCACTTGCAGAGCGAACTTTTTGATAATTACGTAGAGGCTAAGCTTATAAATCCGACCTTCATCGTGGATTTTCCAATCTCGATCAGCCCGCTTTCGCGCAGAAGCGACGAAAATCCGCAGATAGCTGAGAGATTTGAGCTTTACATCGCAGGCAAGGAGCTAGCCAATGCTTTTAACGAGCTGAACGATCCTCTCGATCAATACGCCAGATTTAAGGCTCAAATCGACGCTAAAAACGCGGGCGACGACGAGGCTCACGAGATGGATGAGGATTACGTTCGCGCGCTTAGCTACGCGATGCCGCCGACTACCGGCTGGGGGCTTGGAATCGATCGCTTGGCGATGATTTTGCTGAATAAAAAATCGATCCGCGACGTGATTTTGTTCCCTGCGATGAGGCCGCTAAATTTAGAGAAGGAGTGAACGTGTCAAATTTAGAAAAATTCGATAATGAAATTTTTAGTCTAACCAATAAAGAGCTTGCCCGCCAGTGCGATTATTTGGAGATGATCGCGAGCGAAAATTTTACCTATCCCGAGGTGATGGAGGCGATGGGCTCGGTGCTAACGAACAAATACGCCGAGGGCTATCCCGGCAAGCGCTACTACGGCGGCTGTGAGTTCGTAGACGAGATCGAGCAGATCGCGATCGATCGCTGCAAAAAGCTTTTCGGCTGTGAGTTTGCAAACGTCCAGCCAAACAGCGGCAGCCAAGCCAACCAAGGCGTCTATGCCGCATTTTTGAAACCTGGCGATAAAATTTTAGGCATGGCGCTTAGCCACGGCGGACATTTGACGCACGGCGCGAAGGTCTCAAGCAGCGGAAAGATGTATGAGAGCTTCGAATACGGCGTGGAGCTTGACGGCCGCATAAACTACGATAAGGTGCTTGAGATCGCTCAGATCGTAAAACCAAAGATGATCGTTTGCGGTGCGAGCGCCTATACGCGCGAGATAGATTTTGCTAAATTTAGACAGATTGCAGATAGCGTGGGCGCATTTCTTTTCGCCGACGTAGCGCACGTCGCAGGGCTTGTCGTCGCGGGCGAACATACTAATCCGTTTCCGCACTGCCACGTCGTAAGCTCGACCACGCATAAGACGCTTCGCGGTCCGCGCGGCGGCATCATAATGACTAACGACGAGGAATTTGCTAAAAAGATCAACTCGGCGATCTTCCCTGGTATCCAGGGCGGCCCGCTAATGCACGTCATCGCCGCTAAGGCGGTGGGCTTTAAACATAATCTAAGCCCGGAGTGGAAGGTCTATGCCAAGCAGGTCAAGGCAAACGCTAGAGTTTTGGGCGAGACGCTGGTTGGGCGCGGCTTTGATCTCGTTAGCGGCGGCACCGATAACCATCTGATTTTAATGAGCTTTTTAAATAGGGATTTTAGCGGCAAGGACGCTAGCGCAGCGCTTGAAAACGCAGGTATCACGACGAATAAAAACACTGTGCCGGGCGAGACGCGCAGCCCGTTCGTCACCAGCGGTATCCGCGTCGGTAGTCCCGCGCTTACCGCGCGCGGCATGAAAGAGAAAGAATTTGAGTTTATCGGAAATAAAATCGCCGACGTGCTAAGCGACATCTCGAATTCCAAGCTTCAGGCGCAGGTCAAAGAGGAAGTGCGGGATTTGGCGCACCGCTTTATCATCTACGACCGCGCGATGTATTAAATTTAATAAATTCGGGTAAGCTTACCCGAATTATCTATTTTAAGAATTTACGCGATGAAATTTTAAAATAGATAATCTTAGGAGATAACATGAACGATAAAAATTTCGATATGAGCAGCATAGACGATATAGTGATAAACAGCGGCAACGTCGATAAGAACGCAAATTTAAAAAAGGGTCTTACCGTCGCAGCCGGCGTCGTAGTTTTATTCTTAATAATTTTAATCATAATGAAGGCTATTAATAAAGACGATATTGATACTAACGCAGGTCTTACTATGCCTAGTGAAGAAGAGCTTGCCAAAGCGGAGCAAAAGCCTGCCGTACAAGTTCAAAAACCTGAGCCTTCACAGCCTGAGCCTGTAGAGGTGAAATCAGAACCCAATGCAGCATCTGCAGCTCCAACCAAAGTAGAGATAAAAACCCAAGAGCCTAATTCCGAAAGTAAGGTTGTTGCAAGCGCTCAGCCTGAAGCACAGAAAGTAGAAATCCAAAAGCCCGAAATCAAAGAAGAGCCAAAAAAATCCGAAGTTAAAATAGAAAGTAAAAAGATTGAGCCTAAAGACGAAGCCAAAAAGCCTGAGAAAACAGACGTAAAAAAGTCCGAGCCTAAGAAAGAATCTGCAAAAGACGAGATCAAAAAAGAACCTTCTAAAACCGAAATTAGAAAAGTCGAGCAAAAAGTAGAGCCTAAAAAAGAACCCGAAAAACAAGCAAAAGCAGAAGTTAAAAAAGAGCCTTCAAAAACGGAAGTTAAAAAGGAACATGCTAAAGCTGAAGCCAAAAAAGAGCCAGCAAAACCTGAGTCTAAAAAAGAAGCCAGCAAGCCGGAGTCTAAAAGCGAGAGCGTAAAAGCTGGCATTGCAGCAAAGAGCACCAGCACCAGCGTGGCAAACGGCAGTTATGTGCAGGTTTTCGCATCAAATGCCTACGATCCAAACGGGTCTGACACTAAAAAAATCACTAAAAAAGGCTATAATCCGATCGCTCTGCAAACTCACGTCGGCAGCAAGAGCGTGACTAAAATTTTAGTTGGACCTTTTGAGGGCGAGGCGCTACAAAAGGCACTTAGCGATATGCGCAGCATCAATAGCGGAGCGTATATCTACCGAGTGAAATAGTGGACAGATTTGCGGTTTTCGGCAACCCGATCGCCCACTCTCTCTCGCCGCTACTTCATAATTACGCGATAAAATTTTTGGAGCTGGACGCCTACTACGGGCGAGTTTTGCTGCAGCGCGGCAAGGAACTGCGAGCTAAATTTGAAGCTTTAAAGCTTGCGGGTGCGAACGTAACCGTGCCTTTTAAGCTTGACGCGCTCAAAGCCTGCGATGTCCTAAGCGAGGCGGCCAAGCAGATCGGCTCGGTAAACACTCTAGTGCTAAAAGGCGGCACGCTGCACGGCTTTAACACCGACGCCCAAGGGTTTTTCTGCGCGATCTTGGGCTTTGGCGAGATTCGCAATGCGCTTATTTTAGGCGCGGGCGGCACGACGCGGGCAATTGGCTACGCGCTAAGCAAAAACGGCATGAAATTTGACATCCTAAACCGCAGCGCAAAGGATTTTGACTTCGGCTGCGAGGAATTTTTTATCTATGAAAATTTCAGATCTAAAGACTACGATCTTATCGTCAATGCCACTGGCGCGGGGCTCAAAGATGACGCGCTGCCTGCGCCCGAGGGGGTAATAGATGAGATTTTATCCCGCGCGAAATTTGCTTTTGACGCTATCTACGGCAAGCAGACTCCGTTTTTACAAGCCGCACGCGCAAAAAATCTGCCCGCAAAAGACGGCAAGGAGATGCTTATAAATCAGGGCGCGCTTGCTTTCAATCTCTTTTTCGGCGGCAAATTCGACTTAGCAGAGATTGTATCGCTGATGAGCCGTGCTGCGAATTTGTGCTAAATCGGCTCTTGGGCTTTTCAATTATCCGCCCAGTCTAATGAAATGCTTTAAATTTTGCGTCGAGTTAATTATCCGTTCTTAAATTTTATATCGTGTAGCTTTGGGCATTTGATTTTAAAATTCTTACGTCTGCTTCGTATTAATTTGTCTACAAAAAATTCTATTTAAAATTGCTACGAATTAGGCATAAAGATGCTTGGTAAAGTCTCGCGCATTTTTCTGCTCGCTTCTTGATATATTCTATTCTAAAATTTTATATGACAAATCTAAACTAAAATTTTGTGCAGTTTAAGTAAAATGTGATCGGTTGCGAATTATGCAGTAGAAACTTTATTTGAGCGTGACGGCGTAAAACTCATTTATTAAAAAGATAAAATTGCTACCAAAATTTCAAAATTTAAAGCTAAATTTTAATTAATTGTTATACAATAAAAAATATAAACTAATAATTGCTAAAGGTTAAAATTCGATGTTTTTCGGCAAAATTTTAAAATTTTACGCGCACGGATTTGCTTCGATGAAGCTTGGCAAAACGCTGTGGGCGGTGATTTTGATCAAGCTATTCATAATTTTCGTGCTACTAAAATTTTTCATTTTCGACGAAAACTTGGATTCTAAATTTAAAACCGATCAAGAAAAAATCGATTTCATCTATAAAAATTTGACTAAGGAGTAGGAATGCAAGAGCTTGCTAGCGTGGATTGGTCGAGGGCGCAGTTTGCGCTCACGGCGCTTTATCACTTTCTTTTCGTGCCCCTAACGCTGGGGCTTAGCTTTATCGTGGCGTTTATGGAGAGCCTGTATGTCGCGACCGGTAAGCAGGAGTGGCTCAAGATCACTAAATTTTGGCTTCGCCTTTTCGGTATAAATTTCGCTATCGGCGTCGCGACCGGTATCATAATGGAGTTTGAGTTCGGCACCAACTGGGCGAATTACAGCTGGTTTGTGGGCGATATCTTCGGCGCGCCGCTTGCGATTGAGGGCTTGCTTGCGTTTTTCTTGGAGGCTACCTTTTTTGCGGTAATGTTCTTCGGCTGGGATCGCGTAAGCAAGAAATTTCACCTTATCTCGACCTGGCTTGTGGCGATCGGATCAAATTTAAGCGCATATTGGATCCTAATCGCGAACGCCTGGATGCAAAACCCTGTTGGTACGAGCTTTAATCCCGATACGATGCGTAACGAGATGAGCAATTTTTTAGATATCGCGCTATCTCACTTCGGAGTGGCTAAATTTTTACATACGGTCGGCGGCGGCTATATTACCGCGGCGCTTTTCGTGCTTGGAATTTCGGCGTTTTATATGCTAAAAAACAAAGACTTCGCGCTTGCTAAAAAAAGCTTCATCGTGGCGGCAAGCTTCGGTATGCTAAGCTCGCTTTTCGTGCTATTTAGCGGCGACGAGAGCGCCTATCAGGTCGCGCAAAAGCAGCCGATGAAGCTTGCGGCGATGGAGGGTCTGTATAAGGGCGAAGTAAATGCAGGCATCGTCGCGGCTGGAGTTTTAAATCCGAGCAAAACCGCGGGAGACGATAAGGAGCCGTTTTTATTCGAGATTAAAGCGCCTTATGCGCTAGGGCTGATGGCTACGAGAGGACTTGATAATTTCACGCCGGGCATCGATGATTTGGTATTCGGAAACGAAAAATTCGGCATCGAAGGCGCGGATAAAAAGATCGAAAAAGGCAAAATTGCCCTGCAAGCGCTAAAGGATTATAAGGTCGCCAAAGACGCCAATGATACCGCAGCGATGCAGCAGGCGCGTGAAATTTTATTCAGCGATCAAAATATGCAAAACCTAGGCTACGGCTACTTTGACGACGCGAAGCAGATCGTCCCTCCCGTGGCGCTTACCTTTTACAGCTTTCACGTGATGGTCGCGCTAGGCAGCTATTTCATCGTTTTATTTTTCGTCACGCTGTATCTTAGCATGGCCAACGACATATCGAAATTTAAGAAAATTTTGCGCCTCTGCGTCTGTAGCATTCCGCTGGGATACGTCGCGTGCGAAGCGGGCTGGATAGTAGCCGAAGTAGGGCGCCAGCCGTGGGCGATACAAGATCTTATGCCGGTGGGCGTCGCGGCTACGAGCCTGGCGGGGACGAACATAATGATCTCGTTTGCGCTCTTTGCGGTTTTATTTACGGTTTTATTCATAGCCGAGATAAAGATCATGCTAAAACAGATAAAGATAGGATTTTAATATGCACGAAATTTTTCAAATTTATTGGTGGTGCGTGGTTTCGCTTCTGGGCGGAATTTTAGTTTTTATGCTCTTCGTGCAGGGCGGTCAGACGCTGCTTTTTACACTGGCAAAGAGTGAAACCGAGAAGGATTTTATAATAAATTCCATCGGCAAGAAATGGGAGCTTACATTTACTACGCTCGTGATGTTCGGCGGGGCGTGCTTTGCGGCGTTTCCTCTATTTTATGCGACCAGCTTCGGCGGTGCGTATTGGGCGTGGATGGCTCTGCTTTTTTGCTTCATAATCCAAGCCGTCGCTTACGAATACAGAAAAAAGCCCGATAATTTCTTGGGCGCTAAAACCTATGAAGCCTTTCTTTTCATAAACGGCTCGCTGGGCACGATCCTGCTTGGCATCATCGTCTCGACGCTTTTTAGCGGCAGCGAGTTTGCACTGGGCGATAATAATTTCGTGCAGTGGAAAAACCCCGCTCGCGGACTTGAAGCGCTAGCAAATCCGTTTAATTATATCTTGGGGTTTGCACTATTTTTCTGCGCTAGAACGGGAGCAAGCTTGTACCTAATGAACAATATCGCCGAGCCCGAAATGATCGCCAAGCTCAAAGCCTCGCTTAAATTTGACGCTAGCGCGTTTTTGGTTTTTTTCATCGCGTTTTTGGCGTGGGTCTTGCTAAAGCAGGGCTATGCAGTCGGCGCCGGCGGCGTAGTAAGCCTCGAGAGCTTTAAGTATCTGCACAATTACCTAAGCCTACCTGCGGCGCTAATCTTGCTACTGCTAGGTGTCGTGCTGGTGCTGGTGGGCATCGTCAAAGGCGCATTTACAAGCAGCGTGCGCGGGATATTCTTCTACGGCATGGGCGTCGTATGCGCGGTAACGAGCATATTTTTGATCCTGAGTCTAAATCACACGGCGTTTTATCCGTCAAATTTCGACCTGCAAAGCTCGCTTTCGATAAGCAACGCAAGCTCAAGCCTCTATACGCTTAAGACGATGTTTTACGTGTCGTTTCTAGTGCCTTTCGTGTTGGGTTATATCAGCTACGTTTGGCGCGCGATGGATGCTAAGAAGCTCGATAAAGAGGGGCTTTCAAACGAGCATTATTAGGCGCGTCAGTTCCAGCATGGCTTCCGCGCGCCGTGTGGCGGCGAGGCTGTACTTTTGTGCTCGGCTCCGCGTGCTTTTGCGCTTAGTTAAATTTCATATCGGCGGCGCTTTTTATGCGCCGCATCTATAAAAAATTTTAAGGATTAAAAAATGATCAAATCTTTAGTTTTCATCGCGATTTGGATAATCTTGCTCGTAGGAAGCTATAAATTTATAAAGCTAAACATCGCTCATCACGAAAAAAGAGAGCAGTAAAAGGGTAGAAATTTTAAAAGCTAGCGGCTCGGGATTTTGTTTTAAATTTAGAAAGCGAGGTCTAGAGCCGCAAGATACGGGCGAAATTTTATCTAGCCCTTGTAGTCGATATTTTTTTCAAACTCTTTAAGTCGCATATGGATTGAGCGAAGCTCCGTTATCGTCGTCCAATTATTCATAAAAATACTAAAACTTCCGCGCACCTGATTAAAAGCATTGCTTACCTGAACCATAACTCCAAGCGTAATTACCTTAGTAAATAACCCAGGACCCATTATCAAGTAAGGTACGATCATTAGAAACTGCGAAAATGAGTTGAACCACATATCAAAATAGCAGTAATGCAGATACAGTTTAAAATAGTTATATTTGATCTTATCAAATAACGAAAGAATTTTTTCCTCGCTTGCGTAATTTATCTTATCCTCCTCCGCAAAAACAAGTTCTTTTCTAAATGCCGCCTCGACCTTTTGATTGTTGTATTCCAGTCTCGGTAGATACCAGCCAACCAGCCAAGAAATTATTAGTCCACCGATGCTGATTGCAAGTGCAATCCAAACAAGTGAGCCCGGAATTTTTTTTTAGAAATTCAAAAGGAACATTGCTACTAAGCCCCCATAGCACAGGTATGAATGCAAACAGTGTCATAGCTGCCGAAAGCACTCTCGTACCCATTTCCTCGATAGTTCTTGAGAAGCGAAAGATATCTTCTTGGATACGTTGCGAGCTTCCTTCGATATCTTTGCCTACCTTTTTCCAGTATGAAAAATAGGAAAAGGTCATCGCTTCCCGCCATTTAAATGTCCAAATACGAGCTGCATATCGTTCTGAAATCGCAGAGACTACGTAGGGCATCGCTATCCATAAAAAAACTTTCATCTGTGTATAGAAATCATTTAGTGTATGACGATCTATGTTTTGGCACATATCATAAAACGCGCGGTACCATTCGTTTATTCTCACATTTAAGGTAGTTTGATACCAATTAATCGCAATTAGAAAAAATATTCCAGAATATGCCCAAAATGCCCATTTTTTGTTTTTAAAAAATGAAGCAAACATCAACGCTCCTTTGGATTTAAAATCGCCGTAAATAGTCTATCGCTTAGCACTCGCGCCGCTTCCTGCACGTCCGCGCTTTTTACCGCATTTATGCTTGCCGCGTAGCTTTTTTCATCATAGAGCGGATAGCCGTAAAGCTCGTGCGCAGTGATATTAGCAAGCCAAAAATCATTCGTCTGCGCAGCTCTTTTGGTCGATAAAATTTGTGCTTTTTTGAAATTTGCCAGCTCGCTATCTTTTGCGCCGGAGCTTTCGATCTGTTTTAAAATTTCACTCACGCTTGCTGCAACCGCACTGGCGTCTTTCGGCTCGGTAGAAAACGATACATTCAAGCTCGCTGCGATTTGTGGCTCACGCACATAGGCGCTATGCACCATCGCCGAGTAAATTTGTCCGCGCGCCTCGCGGATCTGCTCGACGATGCGATTGCTTAGCACACTTTTTAACGCTTGAAATTTATAAGTGTCTGAAAAGTCAAAATTTTGCAGCTCATAGTTTGAAAAAATCATCCGAACTTCGCTTTTATCACTATCGCCGTAGTCTTGCACAATCTCGCCGCTAGAAGTATTTAGCATCAAAGTTTTAGGCGTAGCGCTGCTTGTGCCGGGCTTTAGATTGCCGATATATTTGGCTAGAATTTGTTTTGCGCGCGCAGGCTCAAAATCGCCGCTAAGTACAAAGATAAAATCTCCAACACCTGAAAAAATTTCATCCGCATCGCGCTGTAAATCGGCAAGATTTGCGCTCTTTACGTCATCTACGCTAAGCGGCTGCTTGCGAGCCGTATCTCCCGAATATAGAGATTTTAAAATTTGCTCGCCGAATTTAAATTCCGCCGTCTCGTCTCGTAGCGCAATCGCCGAAAGCGCGTCGGTTTTGTATTTTGTAAGCGAGCTTGCATGAATTAGCGGCTCGCTAAATCTTGCGTAAAGCTCGTGTGTCATCGCCTCCAGATCCGCTCCTGCGCCTCTAAAACCGCAGTCTGCGTCGTCCATCCTAAATCTTAGCTTATAATCAAATTTTGAGGTCAAGCGTCCCGCCTCGTATTCGTTTAGCTCGCCTATGGTGCCCGAGTTGAGCAGTGCAGTTAAAATTTCGCCACGAGCCTTGCCAAAATGCGCATAGCCATCTTTTTTAACGGCTGCGAGGGCGATTTTATTTTTCTCGCTTTTAAGGGGTTTTAAAATTACCTTCGCGCCGTTTTTAAACTCCAAAATTTCAGTGCCGCTAGCGCCTTTTTGTGCTTTAAATTCCGTCTCTTTTAAATCTGCTCCCGCAAGCTGCTTGGAAGCAAGCTTCGAAGCAGCGAAATTAAACGGCACCGCTTTTTCGTAGAGCAGCTTCGCGTCTTTTTGGCTAATGCCCAAATCCTTTGCCGAGATAATCTCCGTAAATCTCGCTCCATCCGTTATCTTTGAGAAAAATTTATTAACATCTGCTAGCGTTATTTCTCCTAACGCCTTGAGGCTTAGATCGTGCTCGTCTTGCTTACTAAGCTTTACATTGCCGTTTTGTACGAAATCGAGTAGTGCCCCTATTTGCGCACTTTGTGTATCGTTTTTAAGCAGATCGGCTTGCACTTGATGTTTAAATTCCGCCTTAACGCTATCAAAATCGTCATTGTTAAATCCGTGCTCGCGCACCCCTTTGATCGCGCTAAAAAGACTATTTAATGTGGCGTTGGCGTCGAAATTAAAAATATTCGCGCTTATGCTGTATAGTCTGCGGTTTTTAAACAGATCGTCCGAGCCGAAATAGGCTTTAAGCGGAATTTCGGCATTCACATTCATCGCGTCGTATCCAAGCTCCATCAGCCTCGATACGTAGGCTTGCAGCCACTCATTTTTAAGCGCACCGTAGCTTCTTAGCGGCTCATATTTGCGTGCGTAAAGCACGCTAGCGACATTAGCGCCGAGCTCGGGCTCTACGGTGCTTGCTAGCCCGCCTTCAAATGGGCGCAGACTAAGATCACGCGGGATTTTTTCGCCGTGCGCAGAAAGAGAGTTAAAATTTTGCTTGATTAGGTTTTTAATCTGCTCAACGTTTACGTCGCCCACGACTATGATGCTAATGGCGCTAGGAAGGTAGTTGCGCGCATAGAATTTTTTTAGTTGCTCGCCGGTGGCGCCTTTGATGATTTCATTTTGTCCAATCGGAAAGCGTCTGGAAAATATGGAATTAGGGTATAAATATGTGGCGCGCTTTTCATAAAATCGCCTCTCAAAGCCTTTTTTTGCTTCCTCTAAGATGACGCCTTTTTCCTTTTGTGTTTCGTTCTCGTCAAATTTCACGCCGCCTGCATAATCGCGCAGTACTAAAAATACGTCCTTTAGCGTCTCATCGCTTACTTGGGCTTGGATGTTGTATGTGGTGTTTTCAAAGCCAGTCTGTGCATTGAGATCGGCGCCGAATTTTACTCCCAGACGCTGCAAGGTATGAACGAGCTCGTTTTTATCGAAGTGCTCGCTACCGTTAAATGCCATATGCTCGACGAAGTGCGCTAAGCCCTGCTCGTCGTCATTTTCATCGACACTACCCGCGGCTACGTTGAGGTAAAAAAGCGCGCTATTTTTTGGCACGTCATTTTTGAGGATATAAAATTTCACGCCATTTGCCAGCTCGCCGTGCACGACGCTAGGATCGAGCTTAAGCGGCGCGTCCGGGTTAGCGTCTGCGGAGTAAAGGCTCAAAGAGCAAAGCAGGGCGGAGATAAAAAATATAAGCTTTTTCATAATTGTCCTTGGATTTAAAAACTTGCGATTGTAACAAAAGCTAGTTTAAAGTATGATTTTGCGAGCTTTGTTATGGGTGAAATTTTGCCAAGGATTTGGGATTTTACTCGCGGTTTTGAAATTTTACTTGTAGAATTGAGAGGAATGGAATTTTTGGAATTTTTGGAATTTTTGGAATTTTTGGAATTTTTGGAATTTTTGGAATTCCGCCGCCGCGACTTAAAATTTTGGCAGCGGAATTTAGAAAGCTTTGCTAGCTTTAATAGCCCGCGCAAGGCTAAATTTAAACTTTACGCGGTTAGCATTAGAATTCGTACGCTCGCGCGAAGAATTTTACAACTTATAGTTTGCTCGCATTTTTGTCTAGATACTCTGCGACGCCCTTAGGATCTGCTTTCATCCCTGCGTCGCCTTTGTGCCAGCCTGCAGGGCAAACCTCGCCGTGCTCGTTGGTAAATAGCATCGTATCGACCATGCGAAGCATCTCGTCGATATTGCGACCAAGCGGTAGGTCGTTGATGACGGCGTGGCGGACGGTGCCATCTTTGTCAAGCAGGAAGCTGCCGCGAAGCGCTACGGCATTGCCGAACAGCACGTCGAAGCTGCGTGCGATATCTTTTGTGATATCCGAAACTAGCGGGAACTGCACTTTGCCGATACCGCCTGCGTTTACCGGAGTATTTTTCCATGCAAGATGCGTAAACTCGCTATCGCAGCTAACGCCGATAACTTCGATACCCTTAGATTTGAAATCTTGATATCTGTGATCGAATGCGATGATCTCGCTCGGGCAGACGAAAGTAAAATCTTTTGGATAAAAGAATACGACCGCGCCTTTTTCGCCGATATTTTTATAGAGGTTGAAATCCTCGACTATTTCGTTGTTGCCTAAAACCGCAGTTGCCGTGAAATCAACGGCTTTGTTGGTTACTATCATTTGTTTCTCCTTGTTAATAAAATTTATGATGGCGATTATACATTTTAAAACTTTAGATTTGCTGAAATTTGATGAAAATTTTTATATAATAAAATTTATTCACTTGATAATATTAAATTTTATCATTTTTTAAATTTAGTATGTTATCATCGCGCTTCATTTTTTGATAAAGGAGAAAAAATGGCTGTAAAAATTACCGATATTTGCATTAGCTGCGGCTCATGCATCGACGAGTGTCCGGTAAATGCGATCGTGGACGATAGCGATAACCCAAGCGGTGAGGATAGCTACTACGTATATGCCGATAAATGCGTCGAGTGCGTGGGCTACAACGACGAGCCGGCTTGCGCTAGCGCCTGTCCGACCGACGGCTGTATCGTCTGGAGCGACATCGTAGCGGGTCAACCTAGCAGGGATAGTATAGGTGCGGATCTGCGCAGCGGAGATACCCCGGTATTTGCTTAGCAGATAAAATTCCGCGATCAAATGCGCGGAATTTGAATTCATTCAATCCTTAAATAAATTTTAACCTATTTTTCGATACAATCCGCCTTTCACTTTAAGGAGATTATATGCAGCAAACGCTTTCTATTATTAAGCCTGATGCCGTTAAAAAGGGCGTTATCGGCAAAATTATCGATCGTTTCGAAAGCCACGGACTAAGAATCGCAGCGGCTAAAAAAGTATGTCTAAGCGCCGAAGATGCGGGTAAATTTTATGAAATTCACAAGGATCGCCCTTTTTATAAAGATCTGATTGAGTTCATGACTAGTGGTCCAGTGGTCGTAATGGTGCTAGAAGGCGATGATGCCGTAGCTAAAAATCGCGCGCTAATGGGCGCTACCGATCCGAAAAAAGCCGATAAAGGCACGATCAGAGCGGACTTTGCAGACAGCATCGACGCTAACGCCGTTCACGGCAGCGACAGCTTAGAAAACGCAAAAATCGAGATCGCATTTTTCTTTGCAAAAAGAGAAATTTGCTAAGAGTGCCGCGTGAAGATCGCTTTTGCTAAAATTTCCGCCACGCCCGTGCCGTTTGAAATTTCGAGGGACGGGCTTAAGCTTAGCGGAAATTTAAAACGAAAAGACTCTAAGTTTATCGAGTGTAAGGGCGAAATTAAGGGCAAAATTCCATACATTTGCGACCGCTGCGGCAAAGAATTTGATCTTGACGTAAACGAGAGCGTAAATTTGCTTTTAAGCGAGGGCGTTTTTAACGACGAAAGGCACGAAAGCTTGGACGTTATGGAGTTTTTCGGCGCCGAGGTTGATGTGGATGAAATTTTAAGAAGCGAAACGGAAGCTTTCAAAAGCGACTATTTTTATTGCGAAGAATGCAAGAACTAAATTTATAAAGGAGAAAAAATGGCAGTTCCAAAGCGAAGAGTTAGTAAAACTCGTGCGGCAAAAAGACGCACTCACTACAAAGTGACCCTTCCGATCCCCGTCAAAGATAAAGACGGAAGCTGGAAAATTCCGCATAGAATAAACAAAACTACGGGCGAATATTAATCCGATGATTTCCGTTGCTATAGACGCGATGGGCGGTGATTTCGGCTGCGAGCCGATAATAAACGGAGTCGTAGATGCGCTGCGAGAGCGTAAATTTAATGCATTTTTGGTGGGAGACGAAGCGCAAATCAAGCCTTTTATTCCACAAGATCAAGGCTTTGAGAAATATATTACTTACGTCGCTGCAAGCGAAGTTTTCGAGATGAAAGAGGGCGCAACGGACGCTCTTAAACGCAAAGAAAGCAGCATCTTTAAAGCGGTCGATCTAGTAAAAGACGGCACTTGCAAAGCCGTGGTATCAGCAGGACATAGCGGCGCTACGATGAGCCTTGCTACGCTTCGCATAGGAAGGCTCAAAGGTATCTTGCGCCCGGCGATTGCTACGCTGATGCCAAATTCCATAGGCAGCCGCACGCTTGTGCTGGATGTGGGCGCTTATGTAGATTGTAAGCCTGAGAATTTGTTTCAATTTGCGATTATGGGCGAAGCATATGCCAAGGAGATTATGGGTTTAAACGCACCGCGCATCGGCTTATTATCCAACGGCGAGGAGGATAGTAAAGGCAACGAGGTAACAAAAGAAGCCTTTCATATGCTTAAGAAGATGCAAAATTTTATTGGTAATGTCGAAGGCAATCAAATTTTTGACGGCTCGGTAGACGTGGTCGTGTGCGACGGATTTATCGGCAACATTATGCTAAAATCCAGCGAAGGTGTCGCAAGCGCTATCGGCAAACTTATTAAAAACGAAACTAAAAAATCCCCGATCGCCATCGCAGGCTCCATCTTGATGAAGCGCGTCTTTAAGATAATCAAAAAAAGCACGGACTACGACGAATACGGCGGCGCGCCGCTTTTGGGCGTCAAAGAATGCGTCATCATAAGCCACGGCAAAAGTACCCCGAAAGCCGTTAAAAACGCGATCTTTCAAGCGCTTAAATTTGCAGACTCCAAAATCAACTCCGCGATAGAAAGCGAAATTTCTTCAAACGAATAGGAAAACGAATGCAAAAAGCCTCGATGATCTCAATCGCAGCATACGCGCCGAGCGAAATTTTAACCAATTTCGATCTTGAAAAGATGGTTGAAACGAGCGATGAATGGATCGTCAAGCGAACAGGCATTCATGAGCGCCGTATCGCGAAGGGCGAGAGTACTAGCGATTTGGGCATGAAGGCCGCAGCGCTTGCGATCGAGCGTAGCGGCTTACAAAAAAATGAGATCGATGCGATAATTTGCGCCACGATCTCGCCCGATTATTTCTGCATGCCCTCGACTGCGTGCGTCATCGCGGATAAACTGGGCTTAAATTTCGGTATTACGGCGTTTGATATAAATGCCGCCTGTACGGGCTTCATCTATCTTTTAGAGCTTGCAAAATCCCTCATCGAAAGCGGCGCCAAAAAGCACATACTGATAATCGGCACGGAAAAACTCAGCTCAATAGTCGATTGGAGCGACCGCGCTACGTGCATACTCTTCGGCGACGGCGCAGGTGCTGCGGTTATCGCGGCGCGCGACGATAATGAAATCATCGACATTCATACCGCCAGCGACGGCAGCAAGGGCGATCTTCTCATCACCGCAGCCCCGGGTAGCGTCAATCCACTCAGCCAAAAAATCATTGACGAAAAGCTAGGCTTCATGCAGATGGCGGGGCGCGAGGTCTTTAAAATCGCGGTACCGACGCTCAGTAACGACGTCGTGGAGATTTTGGAGAAAAATAAAATTTCGCCCGAGCAGGTCGATCTTTTCATCCCGCATCAGGCAAATTTACGCATTATCGAGGCGGTCAAGGCGAGACTGGAATTTAGCGACGAACAATGCGTGCTTACGATCGGCAAATACGGCAACACGAGCTCGGCGTCGATCCCGATGGCGATAAATGACGCTTACGAGAGTGGCAGGCTCAAAAACGGCTCGCTTATGCTTTTGGATGCGTTCGGCGGCGGCTTTACGTGGGGCAGCGCGCTTTTGAAATTTGGCGGCAAGAGCATAAACTAGTGCTTTTTAAATTTCATTATCTTTGAATTTCGCCATATTTAAGAGTTAAAATTCCAAGCTTATTTACAAAACTAATTTCAAATTTATATTTATTCCGAGTTAGGTTTCAAAATTTTAAAATGAAGCGTTTGCGATTGAAAGCATATTATAATCTTGCGCAGTTTGCATATCGGCTTCTGCGTGAGATAGTAAAACGACGTTAGTCTTAGGTCTGCTGCTTTTTGGTGGCGGGCTTTTAGAATATAAAAGAAATCAAATATGCAATAGCTTAAATGGGTGTTAATTTCAGCCGTTCTGCATTAATGGCTTTTAATTAGCTGAAAAGCTCGGCAAGTATTTTTACGGCGGCGTATGGTGGATCTTTTGAGCGACCTACACATAGGCTGTAGAATAAAATTCAAATACCAAAACGCTCACAACAGCAAGCATCAAATTGCCTTAGATTTGAAATTTAGCATAAACGCCGGTAAATTTAAATCAAATACTACGAATGGAACAATAAGGGACGCTATGTCATGAGTGCAGGAGCGTCGTATCTAATATTGGTTTCGTTTGCCCTCTCCAGCTATCCCCCGTTATACAATATACTCTAAAAAAGAGATAGGAAATTAGTTATCTCTATATAGATAGCGGCAAGCCGGAAAGTGCGGTCGCGTCGGCTGCAGACTAAAGGCGGTTAATGCACTTAGTTTTAGTGTGAAAACTACAGCGATTTATAGGTTTGATGATATGCCTAGCTCAATGCCATTGTAAGCATTAGGAAATTTTGCACGAAATATTATCTTGAAGTTATGGATGACAGTTATTAAAGCATATTATTGGGGCAATTTTTTATAAATTTTAAGTTCAAATTCCATTCGGATAAAATTTCGATTTATTTTTCAGAAAGCGATCTAAAATTATTTAAAATTCCTCCGCTAGCTTGGACTATCTAGCGTTTTGTTCGTGTATCCGATTTAAAATTTTAAATAACGTAAAATCCCAAATTCTCGTGCTTAAGGATAATTTTTCTGATCTCTTTTAGTAAGCTGAGCGAGGCTTCGATTTCTACGCGGCGGGTGCTTACGCTCTCGATGTTCGCGCCTACGCTTACGCCTTTTGCGAGGGCGTATTTATAGATGAAATCAAACATCTCTGCGCACAGCGCTGTTGAACTTTGCAAAATATCGACGCTGCTTTGCAGCCGCTGCTGCAAAAAATCTGGCACCGAGATGCCAAGCCATTTCATAAACTCAAGCGTCTTTAGGCTGCCGCACGGCGTGAAAGTAAAGATTATCGGCACCTTTTTGCACTCCAAAGCGGCGTAATCGTCGATGAAATCTTTGGCATTTTGCACATTATAAACCGCCTGAGTGATAAAAAATTCGCACCCGTCCGCAGTCTTCTCCGCGATTTTTAGGTGCTCGTCGCGGCTCTTTTCATGGCGTTCAGGAATGCAGATGCCGCCTAGGCAAAGATGCGGCGCCACGAGTCGCTTGATCTCATAGGCGCGGCTTAGATGCAGTTTGCATTCTTCGTTTTTAGAGCTTGCCCCCACGAAAACGTCCAGCCCGCTTGCGGCATGCCTTAGAATTTCGCAAAATTCCGCCTCGTCGTATTTGCCTACCGCGCGGTAGATGATCGCTTCTTTATCGGTGTGTAGATACTGCGTGTAGTAGCGCGCAGGATCGATCGTATGCACAAAAGGAAAGGTCCGCTCATCTTTCGTGCGCGCGCTTTCATCTTGTAGATCGTAGATGACGATGCCGTCGCATTCGCATTCGCTTAGGCGTTGCGACCACGCCGTACCCAGGCGCTCGAGCTCGTCTTGAGAGGACGTGATTTTAGGCGGGACGATGCCGTAGAGTAGAATTCCGCTTTTTCCGTTTCTAATTTTTTCTTTTAACACTTGCCATTCCTTGATTTTTCGCGCATTTTAGCAAATTTAAATTTAAAAATTTAAATGATATAATGCCAAGCAAATTGCAAATTTAAGGAACGCAATGAAAACGCTTCAAGAAAATTTAAAGCTTTTTTATCTGGGGCTCGAAAACAGCGAGCCGTTTTTGTATAAAAACAAGGATCTGACGACTCACGCGCTTATCATCGGAATGACCGGCAGCGGTAAAACGGGACTTGGCATCACGCTGCTAGAGGAAGCCGCGATCGATAATATCCCATCCATCATCATCGATCCGAAGGGCGATCTGACAAATTTAGCTCTTACCTTTCCCCAGATGAGGGCTGAGGATTTTGAGCCCTATATCGACGAGGCCGAGGCGCAAAACAAAGGTCTTAGCGTGCACGAGTATGCCGAGCAGACCGCAAATACCTGGCGCGAAGGGATCGAGGGCTCGTATCAAGACCTGGCGCGGGTGGAGCTTTTGAAAAACAGCGCCGATTTTAGAATTTATACGCCCAAATCAAGCGCAGGTCTTGGGATCAGCCTACTAAGCGACTTTGAAGCGCCGAAGAGTTTAAACGAAGAGGATTTGAATAACTATATCGGCGGTATCGCCACTAGCGTGCTAAGCCTCGCAGGGATTAGCAGCGATAATCTCAGCTCGCCGGAATTTTTGCTGATCAGCCAAATTCTGTCTTATCATTTCGGCAGGGGCGAGGGTGTGAGCGTGGTGGATCTCATCGCGCAGATCGGCAACCCGCCATTCGATAAGATCGGCGTTTTCGACGTCAATACCTTCTTTCCGAGCGATAAGCGAATGGCGCTTGCGATGAAGATTAACGCGCTCATCGCAAGCCCGAGCTTTAAGCTTTGGTGCGAGGGCGAGCGGCTAAATATCGCCAAGATGCTATTTGATGAAAACGGCAGGGCGAGAGCGAATATATTTTCCATCGCGCATCTAAACGACGATGAAAGGATGTTTTTCGTCACGCTGCTTTTGGGCGAGATGATCAAATGGATGCGCACCACCAGCGGTACGAGCTCGCTGCGCGCCGTGCTTTATATGGATGAAATTTACGGCTTCTTCCCTCCAAACGGCAATCCGCCGAGCAAAACTCCGATGCTTACGCTGCTGAAGCAGGCTCGCGCGTTCGGACTTGGCTGCGTATTATCGACGCAAAACCCGGTCGATCTCGATTATAAGGGGCTTAGCAACATCGGTACGTGGTTTATCGGGCGCTTGCAGACCGCGCAGGATAAAGAGCGCGTCATCAGTGGCCTAAGCGGCATCGGCTCAAATCCGATCGACAAAAGCGTGCTTATGGAGAAAATTTCAAACCTCAAAAAGCGAAATTTTTTGGTAAAAAACATCAACGAGGACGTGCTGCGAGTGATCGAGACGCGCTTTGCGCTAAGCTATTTAAAGGGTCCTTTAAGCAACGAGCAAATTTCAAATTTAATGAAAGACAAAAAGGCTGAAATTTCATCCGTGCCGGGCGCCGCGCAAGGCGTCAAATCCGCCGGCACCGCCAAACCGGTAGTTTCGGCTGAAATTTCGCAGCTTTATAGCTACGGCGCGGGCCTTGAGCTAAGCCCATATCTGTATGCAAGCGCAAAGATGCGATTTTGCGACAAGGGAGTCGATTTTACGCAGCAGCGCTCCTTTTTGCTTTCGCTTTCGGACGGGGGCGAAATAGATTGGAGCGAGGCGAGCACGCGAGAGGTCGCAAATTTAGGCGAACAGGAGCAGGCGGGCTCGCTCTACGGCGCGCTTCCTAGCTTCATCGCGGGAGCAAAAAATTTAAACGCTCAGCTTAAAAGCTTTAAGGAGTGGCTATATCGCAATGAAAAGTTAGAACTTTTTAGCGCGCTTGATCTGCTCTCAAAACCGGGCGAGAGCAGGGAGGAGTTTTTTGTGCGCCTAAGCGATAAGGCGAATGAAATTTTAGAAGCGAAAACCGACGAGATCGCGGCTAAATTTGAAAAGGAAAAGGCGCGCCTTGAGGATAAAATTTCGCGCGCTAGCGAAAAATATGAGAAGGAAAAAAGCGACGTGCTAAGTCGCGGGGTGGATGCGGCGCTAAACATAGGCGGAGCGATCTTAGGCGCGTTTTTAGGCCGCTCGCGCAGCGCTAGCAATATCTCTAAAGCGATCAGCGGCGCCAAGAGCGCGCATAAAATTTTAAACGAGCGCAGCGAAGCCAAAAATGCCGAAAATAGCCTAAGCGCGCTGCAAGAGGAGCTGGAGGTGCTTACGCAGAAATTTGAGGCTGAAGTGGACGCGCTAAAACAGAGCCTGGATCTAAAAAACATTAAACTCGAAACGAAAGAAATTTCGCCGAAGAAAACCGACATCTACGACGAGAAAATTTCGCTACTTTGGAAGAGTTAAAGGGATTTTATGAAAAAATCGGGAATTTTAGAATTTTTACTTAGCATCGTTACGGCGCCGAATTTTTGGTGCTACTTCGCGGCGTATCTGATCGCTGCGATCCCCTTTGGGCTTTTGATCGGCAGATACCTAGGCGGCGTGGATATCAAAAGCGAAGGCAGCGGCTCCATAGGCGCTACCAACGTCCTTCGCGTCTTAAAAACTCGCGATCCACAAAAAGCAAAAAAGCTCGCGATCCTCACGGTTGTCTGCGATGCGCTAAAGGGCGTCCTGCCGATACTGATTGCGCGTGCTTTGGGCTTTGATGAAAACGTGCTGTGGAGCATGGCTGTCTTTGCGGTGCTTGGGCATTGCTTTAGCCCGTATCTGAAATTTAACGGCGGCAAGGGCATTGCGACGGGAGCCGGCGTGCTTGCTTGCTTTATTCCTATCGAGATTGTTATTGCGCTTGCCGTTTGGTTCGTGGTCGGCAAGACGGTTAAAATTTCATCCGTAGCCTCGCTTGCAGCGGCGCTTGCGCTAGTCGTAGCAAGCTACGTGATCCATCCGCAGATGCCCGCGATCAACACTCATGCGCCGATCTTTCTGATAGTTTTCATCGTATTTTACAAACACGCGCCGAATATTGCCAGGCTGCTTAAGGGCGAGGAAAAGCGCGTAGTATGATTAAAATTTTAATCGAAAAGCTGGAATTTGGCACGATAATCGGGACGCTGGATTTTGAGCGCAAGCGCGAGCAGCGCGTCTGGGTGTGGGCGAAGTTCGGAGCGGAGGAATTTATCGACTATGCGCGGGTTTGCGAATATATCAAAGCGGAGTTCCGCGAGAAAAAATTTCGCCTCGTAGAGGACGCGCTAAAATACTTCGCGCAGGAGTTTCACTCAAAATTTCGATCGATGGATTATTTTTATATGAAAATTTTAAAGCCCGAAATTTTACAAGACGCGAGCGTCGGCGCGGAAATAGAGATAAAATTTTAAAATTTCTTTAAAAAATCTTGAAATTTTGCTTAAAATATGTTAAAATCGCCGCAAAATTTTAAGGCAAGGAAATTAAATGAGAATTTTAATAGTCGAGGACGAGGTGACTTTAAACAAGACGATAGCGGAGGGCTTGATGGAGTTCGGCTATCAGACGGATACTTCCGAGAGTTTTAAGGACGCAGAGTATTATATCGGCATTAGAAATTATGATTTGGTGCTAACCGATTGGATGCTAGCTGACGGCAACGGCATCGATCTCATCGCATTGGTTAAGCAAAAATCCGCGCGCACCTCCGTCGTCGTGCTATCTGCAAAAGACGATAAAGAAAGCGAGATCAAAGCACTTCGTGCTGGCGCGGACGATTTTATCAAAAAACCTTTCGACTTTGATGTTTTAGTAGCACGCCTCGAGGCTAGACTTCGCTTTGGCGGCTCAAATATCATCAAAATCGACGATCTCATCATCGATCCGGATGAGGAAAAGATCACATATCTAGGTCAAGAGATCGAGCTTAAGGGCAAGCCGTTTGAGGTGCTAACTCACTTGGCGCGCCACAGCGATCAGATCGTCAGTAAAGAGCAGCTATTAGATGCCATCTGGGAGGAGCCTGAGCTCGTTACGCCAAACGTCATCGAAGTCGCGATCAATCAAATCCGCCAGAAAATGGATAAGCCTCTAAATATCTCTACGATCGAGACCGTTCGCAGACGCGGATATAGATTTTGCTTTCCACAAAAAGCCTAAGAGTCCGCTTTGTAATGCAATTAGCATCCGCTTCGTTGATGCTAATTGTCATTTTTTCGGTAATGCTCTATAATTATATGAGAATTACCATCTTCGAAACTCCTGTTCAAAATTTAATCCAAAGAGCACAAAAAATCGTAGAAGCCTCCGTGGCGCCTGAGAAAATTTCATCTTTTTTACAAGACGCATCCGGTGAATACGAAAGCAAAATCATCGAAAACGAAAGTATCAATAAACCTAAATTTATCGAAAGCTCCGAGGATAGCAAGAGCTATTTACAGCTGTACTATCCTTATGGTAAGGATAAAATTTTAAGTATCCGAGCCGACGTGAGCGTCTATGCAAACATCGTAAATCAAATACTCATCGACATAATTTTAGTAAATTTGACGATGATATTTTTGGTGGTGTTTTACGCGATGTTTCTTTCGCGCATGCTACTAATGCCGATTAAGCTGATCAGTCAAAGGCTTGCTTCGGTGGATGAAAAATTTCTAAAGCCGATCGACGGGGCCGAAATCCCGAGCGAATTTAATATGCTTTCAAATAGCATAAACCGTCTACTTGAGCGCATTGAAACTTTCATTTTGTATCAAAAAGAGCTTTTTATCGGTATTGCGCATGAGCTTAAGACCCCGCTTGCGGTTATGAAAACTAAAAACGAAGTGACGCTGATTAAACCGCGCGAGAGCGAGAAATATATCGAGGCGCTTAAAAACAATAACGACTCGATCGATAATATGAATAAAATGATCAGCTCAATCCTAGAGATCGGGCGGCAGGAGGGGGCGCAGTTTGAGGCGCCCGAGCAGACCGATATGATTGCATATCTGCGGGAGCTATGCGTGGGCTTTAAAATTTTAGCGCGTACGGCGGGCAAGGACTTGACGATGGATCTTAAGCCTGAACAGCTTGAAATTTCGGTGCAGAAAAGTCTCTTTATGCACGTGATTCAAAATTTTATCCAAAACGCCATAAAATTTTCTCCGGACGGCGAAAAGGTGCTGATCGAGAGCGAAATTTCGGACGGAAATTTCATAGTGCGGGTCGCAAACAAAGGCGAGCTGCTTAACGAAGAGATAGATTATTTCGCCCCTTTTAAGCGCTACGGCGGCAAACCGGGAGCCGGGCTCGGGCTATTTTTGGCCAAAAATGCTGCTCAAGCGATGGGCGCGCAAGTGGATCTTAAAAACGATGAAGCGCGCTCGCTAATCGTCGCGATTTTCAAACTTCCGCTAAAAAATTTAAGAAATAGCCCGAAATTCCGCTATTTTAAAACAAAATGAAGCTTTTTATGGTATAAACGCCATAAATTTTTTCGTAAGGTAAAATTATATGTCATTGTTGATTACAAAAGAATGCATCAGTTGCGACGCTTGCCGCGAGGAATGCCCTAATGAAGCTATTTTCGAGGATGAGCCGATATACATCATAGATGCCGATCGATGCTGTGAGTGCGTAGATGATTACTCCGAGCCCGCTTGCATCGTGGTTTGTCCCGTCGAGTGTATCATCACCGATCCCGATAATATCGAGACGGCGGACGAGCTGAAATACAAACACGTCCATATGGAAATTTAAATGCCCAAGCGCGTCGCAGTCATAGATCTGGGCTCAAATTCCGCCAGAGCCGTGATTTTCGAGCGCACTAGCAGGCTCGGATTTTTCATTTTGGCCGAGCATAAGATCAAGATCCGCCTAGGCGAGGGCGCTTACGAAAACGGCGGAATTTTAACTTCCGAAGCGATGCAAAAATGCCTGCTGGCGTTTAAAAAATTTAAAACCCTGGTATGCAATTACAAGGCTAAACGCGTGCTTTGCATCGGCACATCCGCGCTTCGCGATGCGCCGAACGGGGCTGAGTTTATAAATCTCGTCCGCAAGCAAACGGGCATCACGATCCGCAAGATAGACGGGCAGATGGAGGCATATCTGGGCGCCTATGCGGCGCAAAATTTGCTTAGCGACTTTTCCGAGGGCGTTACGTTAGATATCGGCGGCGGCTCGACCGAGCTTGCTTACATCAAAAACGGCAAGATAGAAAATAAAATTTCTCTAAATTTAGGCACGGTGCGGCTAAAGGAGCTATTTTTCGACCGCGGCGACACAAAGGGGCTAGAAAAATACATAAATAGCGCGATCTCGCAGGTAGGCGCCGAGTTTCGCACGCAAAATTTAATCGTAATGGGCGGCTCCGCGCGAGCGCTTTCCGGCGCCGTGATGAGCCTGCAAAACCATCCGCTAAAGATCGTGCATAATTTCAGCTACGATTATGAAAAATACGCGCCGTTTTTTGCCAAGCTGATGAGCGCAAAGACGCTTGATCTGGCGAAATTCCCGATCAAAAAGGACCGCTATGACACGATCAGAGAGGGCGCCATTATCTTTGATAAGATCGTAAGGCGCCTAGGGGCGAAAAAGATCATCACCAGCGGCGTAGGGGTGCGAGAGGGGGCGTTTTTAAGCTCGATTCTGCGTGGCGCAAACCTGCCTAGAGGCTTTAATCCGAGCCTAAGAAGCCTTAAAGATCGCTTCGCTTCCGAGCCCAGCGAGGCTCCGAAGTTTGCAAAGGCGCTGTTTTGCGCGCTATCGCCTCTACACGGCTTGGGCGAAAAATATATTAAAATTCTACAAACCGCAGCATCGCTTTGCGAGATCGGGCGGGCGATCGGCTTTTATGCGAAGCATGAAACCAGCGCGGATATGGTGCTCGGCGGGCTGAACTACCGCACGACGCACAAAGAAAAGGCACTAATAGCTGCGATCATCTCGATGCACGGAAAGCGCGAGCTGGGCGCTACATTCGCGCCTTTGAGCGCGATTTTGCCGGATGTCGCCAAGCTTGCGTGGCTGAGCTATATTTTGGAGCTTGCACGCCTTCTAAGCGAAAACGCGCTAAAAAATTTAGAATTTAGCTTTGAAAACTCCACTCTTAAAATCTCCGGTGCGGATAATTTGATAATGCTTAAAGGAAGCCTTAAAAAGCTCTCAAAGCCTGCGATTTTTGCGATAAAATTTCTTTAAATAGCCACCCCTGCTTGTTGCGCAAGCTTAAGGCGGGCGGAGCTCGTTTAATTTTATGAGCTTGAAGCGGGCGATAAATCCCTATCAATAGCGCTTTTTAAATTTTAATTCCATTCTCGGCTAAAGAATAAATGCTAAAAAATCCGTAGTCGGTGCGAACATAAAGGCGCTCGCTCGAGATTTCAATAGCAGCAGTTTTGACGCAGTGCTCGCACTCAAACTCGCCTAAGAGGCGAAAATCCTCCAAGCTGAATGCTTTAAACCTGCCATAAAAATACGTAAGAAAGATTTGATTGTTTGCGGCAAACCTCATTATGCTTCTTGGCAAGCTTTTTGGTACGCTTAGACGCTTTTTGCTTGCGACGTCCCAAAAATACAGCTCATCAAAGCCGTTATTTACGACCAAAATCGCGTCATTTTTGATAAGCCCCACGTTTAGGGAGTGGATATAGCCTACGTCGCATTCGATACGGCAAAGCTGGGCGAAGTCTTTTAGGCGGTAGAGCCTAGCGATATTTTTGCCACCTTCATCCCCACAGGCTACGCAAATTTTATTGCCGAAGCCTATTGCTTTTGCAGAAAATTCCGTTTTAAAATTTAGCTCCTTGTCGCCTCCGAAAGCTAAAATTCCATCCGTGCTGCAGGCTAGAATTTCGCCGTTGCCGCTTAGAGCAGAGCTAAAGCCTCCTCCTGTGATATCCCAGGCTTCAAAAAGCCTGCTGAATTTTTCTCCATCAAAAAGAAAGAATTCGTGGTCCAAATCAAGCACCAAGGCCTTTTCGGTAGCAGTCATTTTCCATGCTAAAATTTTTGGTAGCTCAATTTGCGCAAGAGTTTTTAGCTCGCCGTTCAGCACGATTAAATAATCGCAGCCGTGCTCGTCAAAATTACATTTATAGACGTAAAATTTATCCTCAAACTCGGCAAACCCAAGCGCTCCGCTGTATCTGCCGCCGATATAGGCATGCGCTAGCGCCTCGCCGAATTTCGCTTTTTTGTTTTCGTAGATGAAGCCCTTTTTTAGGACATCAACTTGCTTTTTTACGAAAGCTTTTTGCAGAGCATCGCAATTTGCGAATTCTTTAGAGCTCAGCCTTTCTTTGCCGTTTTGTAGCGTCTTTGAAATCAAACTAAGCCCTTGCGTTTGAAGTAGAATTTCTTTCTTGCCGTCGGTAAATTTTTTCATAGTAGCCCCTAAGTATAAATTTTAAGTCTAATTTTAGAATTTCAAAGCTTAAACTACGGGGTGCGGCAAAGCTGTTTAAAATCTACCGAGCGCTTCTTTGACGTGATCCTCCGCCATGTCGATATTCCACATCGGCTCAAAGACGAGATCAATCTCCACGTCGCCGATACCATCCACGCTCTCGGCACCCGCGCGCACCCATTCCACCATCATCTCATGCAGCGGGCACGACTGAGTCGATAGCGTCATCGTGACTTTGGCGTTGTTTGCCTCATCTACCGCTACGTCGTAGATGAGCCCTAGCGACACGACGTCAAACCCCACCTCAGGATCGACAACGGCGCGAAGCGCGTCGTAAACTTGCTCTTTCGTTACTTTCATTTTTCCTCTCCGAATTTTATGTAGTTAAAGATATTTACGGTGTTGATTAGCACCAAAATTATGCTTACCGCTTGCAAGATAACCGCGGGCGTTAGCGCTCCGAAGCTCGCGCATGCAAGCGCTAAGACGTTCGGCACGCAGGCTGCGTAGGCGATCTTTTTGATTATCATATCATCTAGCATAGGGATTTTGCGCTTGCCGACGAAGGGCGAGACATAGTGGTACCAGATGAGAAAGGGCGCGATTTTATAGAGGTGCGCGACGATGAAGGCGAACAAAAAGCCGTATAGCAGCCAAAACGCCGCCGCATCCGCACGATCCGCGAGCCAAAATGCCGCGCTAAATCCCAAAGCCGCCAGCGAGATATAGACGTTTAAATTCCAATAATCTATCGCTTTTCGCACGCGCCTAGCCAGGATATAGATCGCCTGAGCCGCAAAGCTCGCAAGCGCGGCAAATGCGATGAAAATTCCAAAGTCTTTTAGCAAAAACAGCCCTGCGAGCAGATACAGCGCTAGCGAAGCTTTTGCTAGTGCGAAGCTTAGATCGTGCGCCAGGCTAAACATCGGCAGCAGCACGCATGCAGCGCCTACGATGACGAAAAATACAAAGCCTAACACGAAGTATATGTGATAGGATAAAATTTCCGAAAAATACACTCCGAAAATCTCCACGCCGCTAAGCGCTAGCACGAGCGCAAAGCCAAGGCTGATCCCTACGGCTAAGAACGCAGCCGAGATCACAAGCGCTACGGCGGGGAAACTCCATTTGGGTGTGCCGATGAAGCTTAGCGCGTAGCAGATCGTAAAATAAAATAGACTAAGCAGCAAAACGGCGCCGCCTGCGTGCATCAAAGGGATGCTTGAAAGCAGCAATCCCGCGCTTAGCAGAGCCACGCCCGCGCCGTAGGTGAGGAGATTTAAAAACGCAAATTTGACGGTGAAAAATTCCTTTTGGATGATGACGGAGGTGAGCTGATAGAGCGCTCCGATGATTATGCTGATTACGAAACCCAGCAAAAATACGTGAAAAAAGCTCGCCGTCTGCGGCGCTTGGATCGCGCCGAAATCGGCCTTTAAAAAGCTCGCCGCGCTTAGCAGCAAAAAGATAAAGCCGCAGATGAAATAGCCGCCTACGATGCGAAACGGCGGCGAAAAGGTCGTGATATTCATCTAAATTTTAAAGTCCTTTAGCCGTGGCACTTCGCGTCGGTATCAAAGCCCTCATTGATCGCGCCCGGTTTTAGGCTGATGGTGAGCTTGACCGCGTCGCCGTCCAGATCCTCGCGGGCAATGTCAAATTTAGACTCGATCTTCGGGATCAGCCCCATCGGAAATTTATGATTGAGCATGACGACCTTTTTCGTTTCGTCTTTTACGAAATTTAGCGCCACCAGCGCATTTACCATCGGCTCGGGCGGGACGCATTTGCGCGAATCAAAGCCGATGTATTCTACGCCGCCTTGCGATTTTTTATAAAATTTCACCGTAGCGCCCGCTGCGTCGAACTCCTGCCAGTCTGTAAAAAAATCCATACCTGATCCTTTTTTAAAATTTCGCGCGATTATATAGCAAATTTTAAAATTTTGAAATGAGGTAGGTCAAGTCCTATTTGGAATTTGTAAATTTAGCCGAATTTTAATACACTACGCGTTAAAATTCTAAATCCGAGGACCATTATGCAGACCATCACGATCATCGATACGTTCGGCTTTTTTTTCAGGCTCTACTACGCTATGAGCGGGCTTAAGACCAAAGACGGCAAACCCAGCGGCATGGTGAGCGGATTTGCGAGCTTCATCGCAAATCTTTCGAAGGAATTTAAGAGCGATTATATAATTTTCACTCTGGATAGCAAGGGCAAGACCTTCCGCTCGGATATCGACCCGAACTACAAAACCAACCGCCAAGCCCCGCCGCCCGCGCTTTTGCAGCAGCTGCCCGTCTGTATCGAGATGATCGAAAAGATGGGGCTTTACTCGCTCGGACGCGAGGGCTATGAGGCGGACGATCTCATCGCAAGCGTCGTTAAAAAGTACGGCGCCACGCATAAAATCAACATCGTTACCTCCGACAAGGACCTCTATCAGCTCATCGGCGAAAACGTTAAAATTTACAGCCATGGCAAAAAGATGCTTTACGGAAGGGAGGAGTGCTTGCAGCGCTACGGCGTCTATCCCGAACAGATCGTGGATTTTTTGGCGATCTGCGGCGACAGCGCCGATAATATCCCGGGCGTGCGCGGCATCGGCGATAAGGGAGCGAAGAAGCTTTTAGACGAATGGGGCTCGCTCGATGATATCTATTCAAATTTAGACCGCCTGCCGCAAAACAAACAGCGCGAGTATCTGATAGAAGGTAAGCAGAGCGCCTACATAAGCAAGCGCCTGGCTACGCTTTACGACAAGCTGGAAATCCCGCCTTTGGAGGACGCAAAATTTCCGCAGCAAAATCCGCTTTTTAAAATCCGCGAAATTTTAAAAGACTACGCGCTAAACAGACTGCTGTCCGCGTTAAGCCTGCAGGAGCAGAACGGACTTGATCTTTGGGGCGAGGGTAAAGGCGCAAGCACAAAAAGATCCGTTTTGGGCGCGGGCGGCAAAGGCTCCGGCACAGAGCCGTCTCGCGGCGGCTCTATCTTAGACGCTGCCGTAGGAGGGCTAGACGGGCAAAATTCTATCTTTGGCGGTTCCGCTTGCGGCGGGCAAAGCTGCGAGAGCGCTTTTAAAACGCCATTTGAGCCTATTTGCATTACCGATGCAGCGGAGCTTGCGAGGCTGTGCGAAGACGTTAGCGCCGAGACATTAGTGAGCTTCGATACGGAAACCACTAGCGTCGATAGCAAAAGCGCCAAGATCGTGGGCTTTTCGTTTGCATTTAACGAGGAGCGCGCCTACTACGTCCCGCTCGCGCATAGCTATTTGGGCGCTCCGGCTCAAATTTCTTCGGACGCGGCAAAGGCCGCGATCGGCTCGCTGTTTCGCGGATATGTCGTGGGGCAAAATTTAAAATACGATTTTGAGATCGTGAAAAATAATTTTAATATCGAGCCACCCGCGCGCTTTGCCGATACGATGGTGCTAGCATGGCTGCTCGATCCCGCAAACGCCGTGGGGATGGACTCTATCTCGCCGCGGTATCTGGGGTACGTGACTGTGCATTTCGGCGACGTCGTCAAAAAGGGCGAGACCTTCGCCTCCGTGGAGCTGGACGCCGCTACGATCTATGCAAGCGAGGATGCGTGGGTGACGCTGAGGCTGTATTTTAAGCTCAAGGGACTGTTAGAGCCCGCACTTTTTAAGCTCGCGCAGGAGCTTGAGTTTCCATTCGTGCGGGTGCTTTGGCAGATGCAAAGATGCGGCATCAAGATCGACGCGGAGATGATAAAGAGCTTTATCGGGCGGAACGAAAAGTCCCTGCGAGCGCTCACGGATGAAATTTATGAGCTTTGCGGCGAGCAGTTTAACATCAACTCTCCCGCTCAGCTCGGCGCCGTGCTTTTCGAGCGGCTTGGGCTTCCTGCCGCAAAGCGCACCAAGACGGGCTATAGCACCGATGAAAGCGTGCTAAAGGATCTTACGGCGCTGCATCCCGCGGTAAGTAAAATTTTAGACTACCGCGAGCTGTTTAAGCTGCAAAGCACCTACTGCGAGCCGCTGCTGCAGCTTGCCCTGGCCGATGCGCAAAACCGCGTCAGATCGAATTTCTTGCAGACCGGCACGGCCACCGGGAGGTTAGCGAGCAAAAATCCGAACCTTCAAAATATCCCCGCGCGCGGCACGTTTGCGAAGGACGTGCGAGACTGCTTCCTAGCAGACGAAGGCTACTCGCTAATCTCGCTTGATTACTCGCAGATCGAGCTGCGCCTGCTAGCGCACTTTTCGCGCGATCCTGCGCTTTTGGCGGCGTTTAGGGCGGATGAGGACATTCACGCGCGCACGGCGATCAGCATCTTCGGCGACGCACAGCCCGCGCACCGCACGATTGCAAAGAGCATAAATTTCGGCCTCATCTACGGCATGGGCGCGGGTAAGCTAAGCGATAGTCTAGGCATCGCGCGCGCCGAGGCGAAGGGCTATATCGAGCGCTATTTCGCGGCGTTTTGCACGATCAAGGAGTTTTTGCAAAGCATAAAATCAGACGCGAAAGCAGACGGCTACGTAAGCACGCTTTTGGGGCGTAGGCGCTACTTCGATTTCGCAAACGCACGAAACAACATGGTCTATGCGAGCTACGAGCGCGAGGCGGTGAATACGAAATTCCAAGGCTCCGCCGCCGACATTATTAAAAAGGCGATGGTCGAGATTTCGCCGCTACTAAGCGACGAGGCGCGGCTGATTTTGCAGATCCACGATGAGCTGATTTTTGAGGTGCGGGACGATTTGGCGCAGAGCTTCGGCGAGCGCGCGCAGGAGATAATGCAAAGCGCGGCAAGCCTAAACGTGCCGCTTAAGACAAGCCTAAATATCGCCAAGCGCTGGGGCGAGCTGAAGTAACTACGCTAAATTTAAAACGCGGCTAAAATTTTAAGCGGAATTTAAACGGCGCGCGAAATTTTAAATTTTGAGCAGGACAGAGCCTAAATTTGCTTGTTTGATAAATTTAATCGCGCTAAATTTAGACCGAGCAGCTGGCGTGGTGCGGCACAGATCGCCGCCGTCTTTAAATTTTTGATTAAATTTAAGCTCTCCGCTTGGCAATATCAAACGGCGGTTAGATAGATTTATCCGAATTAAATTTAAACGATGTGTTTTAGCAAGAGGTCTGGATAAATCTTGCCGTGCGTATAAATTAAAATTTCATTTCAACGCCGTAGTGACGAAATTTTTAAATTTAAATTTTACGCAAAGCTGCGCTTCATGAAATTTAACGAGTGAAAATTCATACAAAATTTAGCTCGCGAGAAAATGGACATAGGTTTTGCGAAAAGCGATTTTTGCAAGATGAGATGATAGATGGCGAGTCTTTTTAAACCCGCCCTGCGCGCCGGTCCGTAAAGACCGCGCCCTTATAGCCTCACGAGCGAAGCTATAAGGATTTTGGACGAAATTTTGGCATAAATTCTGCGCACCCGCGTAAATTTTTACAAGCCCGTATAAAATTCTACAAGCTTACGTAAATTTTGCGCCGCCTATTTTTTAGATTTTTCTAGCGCGGCGGTAAGGTCGGCTATGAGATCGTCAGCGTTTTCGATGCCTATGGCTAGGCGCAGCAAATTTTGACTGATGCCGATGCGCTCTTGCAGCTCGCGCGGATAGCTCTCGTGCGTCATCGACGCAGGATGGCAGATCAGGCTCTCTACGCCGCCCAGGCTCACGGCTAGATCAAATAGCTCAAGGCTGCGCGCAAAGGTTTTATAGTCGTATTGCGGCTTAAGCACTATCGAGATGACCGCTCCAATACCGCTAGCTTGGCGATTTTGTATCTCTTTTTCGTTAGCCGAATGCGAGCCTGCAAAATTTACCGCCTCTACCGCAGGATTGCCGCGTAAAAATTCTATTATCTTTAGCGTATTTTCGCTCTGACGGTCGAAGCGCACGCTTAGCGTTTTAAGCCCGCGTATGAGCGAATACGCGTCGGTAGGCGATAGCGTCGCGCCCAGAGTGTTTTTCATAAACTGAATTCTTGCGGCAAGCTCATCGTCGTTCGTCGTAACGATGCCGGCGATCAGATCGGCATGCCCGCCTATGTATTTGGTCGCGCTATAAACCACGACGTCTGCGCCGTGTTCTAGCGGGCGCTGATAATATGGGGTCAAAAAGGTATTATCCATAACCACAAGCGCGCCGTTTTTGTGCGCGAGCTCGCTGATGCGCTCAATATCGGTTACTCGCAAAAGCGGATTTGACGGAGTCTCGATGAAGACCATTTTGACGTCGCTCGGAATTTCGCTGATCGAATTCAGATCGTCCACCAAGTCGTAATTGACCCCTTGATTTTTAAAAATCCCGCTTACGTAGCGATAGGTGCCGCCGTAAACGTTGTTATTTAGCAGCACGCGATCGCCGCTTTTAAGCAGCGCAAACGCAGCGCTCGTAGCTGCCATACCCGAGGCTAGCGCGAAGGCGTATTTGCTACCTTCAAATTTTGCGAAAAGCTCTTCGAAGGCGTTGCGCGTAGGATTTGCGCCGCGCGAATAGGCGTATTTGCCGAAATCATCCAGGCTTTCTTGCACGAAGGTGCTGGCTAGATATATCGGCGGAATCACCGCGTTGTGAGGGTTGGACTTAGCCTCTATGCCCTTTACGATTAGGGTATCTATTTTCATCTTTTCTCCTTAAAATTTAATGGATTTAAAAGCTCATCGCTCCGATAAATTTAGCTATGCGCTCATCGCTGCTACCGAAGAATTCCTCTGCGTCGCCGTCGAATGCGATAACTCCGCCGTCTAAGAATAAAATTCTATCTGCGATCTTGCGCGCAAAGCCCATATTGTGCGTGACGATGATAAGCGAGCGATCCTCTGCGGCAAGCTCAGCGATAGTCTTTAGCACCTGTGCCTCAAGCTCGGGATCAAGCGCGCTCGTAGGCTCATCCAGCAGCAAAAACTCAGGCTGCATCGCAAGCGCCCGCGCGATCGCCACGCGCTGGCTCTGACCGCCGGAGAGGCGAGCCGGATACGCGCTTGCTTTATCCGCCATGCCGACTTTTTTTAGCAGCGCCATTGCATTTGCCTCGGCAAGCTCGCGTGGCTGCTTTAGCACGTGTACGGGCGCTTCGATGACGTTTTGCAAGACGTTGAGGTGCGGAAAGAGATTGAAGCTTTGAAAAACCATGCCCGTATGCGCGCGGAACGGATGATATTCACTTGTTTTATGCGGAGCGTCGAAATTTATCTTAAACTCGCCTAGCTGTAGCTCGCCGCCACTTGGAATTTCGAGCAGATTTATGCAGCGCAGCATCGTGGATTTGCCGGAGCCGGAGCTTCCTAAAATCACTGTCGTTTGCCCATCGCGAAATTCTAAGCTTAGCCCATTTAGCACGACGTGATCGCCGAAGCGCTTAGTTAAGTTCGTAAATTTTATCATCACACGAACCTTGAAAATCGTCGCTCTAGCTTGGATTGTAAGAACGTAAGAAGGGTGCAGACCGCTAGATAAAATAGCGCCGCCAGCACGTATAGCGTAAGCGGATCGAATGCCCGTGCGGCGATACGTTGAGCGACCATAAACATATCAACCATCGTAATCGAGGCTACGAGCGAGGTGTCTTTAAGCGTAGAGATAAATATATTTGATAGCGGCGGCAGCGATATGCGCGCTGCTTGCGGAGCGATGATGCGGCGCAGAATTTGAGCGTAGCTCATGCCTAAAGAGGTAGCCGCCTCCCATTGCCCCTTTGGCACTGATAGGATCGCAGCTCGCACCGCCTCTGAAGCGTAAGCGCCGATATTGAGGCTAAAGGTAATGATCGCAGCAGCCCAAACATCAAGTGTGATCCCAACGATTGGAAGCCCGAAATAGACGATAAAAAGCTGCACCAAAAGCGGAGTGCCGCGAAAAATCCAAATATAAATTTCGCTTAGCTGTTTTAAAATTTTAAAATTTGCGATGCGTGCGACCGCCGTCAGCACCGCAAGCACAAGCCCGAGCAGAAATGAGATTATCGTAAGCGGGATCGTAACTTGCAGCAGGGCTAGTGCCATCGGCTCTAGCGAGCTGCTAACAAGCTCTAGAATTCTGCTTGTTTCGTTCATTCACTCACATCTTTGCCGAAATATTTAAGCGAAATTTCTTTTAGCTTGCCTTCGGCTTTGAGTTCGTTTAAGGCTTTGCTGATTTGATCTGCGAGCTCTTTATTGCCCTTTTGAACTATTGCAGCGCTATAATCGACGTCTTTTAGCTTTGCAGCGATTTTAATCGGAGCGTCCGGGCGCTGCTTTAAAAAGTCGTAAAATACGGTATTGTCGCGCACGACGGTATCTACGCGGCGAGCGATCAGCAGCTCCATACTTTTGGCGAAACTATCGACGGTTACGTTTTGCGCGCCGTATTTTTTAGCGACTTGCGCCCAGTTGCTGGTAGCGGAGTCCGCATTTTTCTTGCCTTTTAAATCCTCGAAGCTTTTAATGTCGTTGTTATCTTTATGCACGATGATAGCTCCGTAAACGACGGTGTAGGGCACAGAATACTCATATTTTTTCTTGCGCTCATCAGTAATGCTTACTTGATTAAACACAGCGTCTGCCTTGCCTGCATCAAATGCTGCAAGCATCGCATCCCAAGGCGCGGTTAGAAATTCTATTTTTAGACCAAGCTTTTCGGCGACTGCGCGCGCGACATCTACGTCGTATCCTACGAGCTCATTTTTGTCGTTATAATACGAAAATGGCGAAAAGGTGCCTTCCGTAGCCACTTTAAGCGTACCTTCGCGTAGTGTTTTAGAGTTTGCGCCGCATATTAAAAGCGCGCACGCAAGCAAAGTTTTTATTAAATTTTTCATAATTCCTCCAAAATTTTATGAGCGAAATTTAAAATGCAAAATTCCGCTCAGCTAAGTTTAAAATTCCACGCTTCAACTAAGCGGTCGTAGAATTTATTCCGTAATGTCTTTGCCAAAATATTTAAGTGAAATTTCTTTCAGCACGCCTTTTTGCTTTAGCGATTTTAGCGCGGAATTTATCTGCGCCGTCAGCTCGTCGTCCTTTTTAAGCAGCACGGCGGAATAGATCGGCTCATTGCCTTGAGCTGCGATCTTTAGCGGGGCGTTCGGGCGCTGCTTCATATAGTCAAAAAATGTGATATTGTCGTTGATCGTAGCGTCTGCGCGGCGAGCTATGATAAGCTCCACACCCTTGCTAAATCCGTCTGCTGTGACGATCTCAGCGCCATAGTTGCGCGCCATGTCAGCCCAGTTACTGGTAGCGGAGTGGACGCTTTTTTTGCCTTTAAGATCCGCAAAACTCTTAATCCCTTCATTGTCAGCTCGCACTACTAGCGCAGCATAAGCCACAGTATAAGGCTCGCTGAAATTATATTTTTTCTTGCGTTCCTGCGTTATACTTACTTGATTCATCGCTATGTCCGCTTTGCCTGCATCAAATGCTGCAAACATCGCATCCCACGGCGCGGTTAAAAATTCCGCCTTTAGCCCTAGCTCTTTTGCCAGCGCGCGAGCGATATCGACATCAAAGCCGGTAAGATTATTTTTCTCGTCATAGAAAGAATACGGCGAGTAAGTCCCCTCCGTGGCTATTACGAGCGTGCCCTCTTTGAGCGTCTTAGCGCCTAAGGTGGCGGTGATCAGCGCTGTTGCGAGCAGGGCTTTAAATATTTTCATTACATCTCCTTGAAATTTAGCTATCGCTCGCGCTGCGAGCAGATGCGCGATTATATCGTGCGGAATATATAATTTTTATTAAAAATTCTAAATTTTAGTAAGACGTGATACAAAATTTCGCCTGCATGACAAAACTTTAGCTCATATATTTTTAAAATTTTGACAGAGGTGATTTATAAAATTTCAAGTTTATTAGGTAAAAGTATCGCAGACCAAATTCAGCCTGCGATACTAAATAGTATTCGCAAGTATTTTGAGGCGATTTTTTGAGTTAGAAGCTAAAATTTTGCGCAAGCTAGACTTCTGCTTGCAGTTGCGAGCGCAAGAGAAGCAAAATTTCTCTCAAAAGCGCTCGCTAGGCAAGCCTTTTGAAAAAGACAAGCCGCTAGCGAATTTGCCCGCCTCCGCGGACGACGTATTTATAGGTCGTAAGCTCCCTCACCCCCATCGGCCCTCTGGCATGCAGCTTTTGCGTGCTGATGCCGATCTCGCCGCCAAAACCGAACTCGCTGCCGTCGCTAAAGCGCGTCGAGGCGTTGGCATAGACGACCGCGCTGCCGACTTCGTTTAAAAACCGCTCGACGTTTGCGTAATCCTCGCTTAAAATCGCGTCCGAATGCCCGCTGGAATGCGCGTTTATAAAGCCGATCGCCTCGTTCGTATCCCGCACCGCGCGCACGGCTAGCACGAGATCCAAAAACTCGGCACCAAAGTCGCTCTCGCCTGCAAGTTTGACGTTTTTAGCGCCTCGCAGCTCCGACTCGCACGCATTAAAAAGCTCCGAACTCACGCGAAACTCGACCTCTGGCATTTCGCGCACAAGCTCAGGCAAAATTTCGCCCGCCACGCGCTCATGCAAAAGCACGCACTCAACGGCGTTACAGACGCTTGGACGCTGGGTTTTGGCGTTTTTGATTATCTTTGCCGCTTCGCTCAAATTTGCGCTCTCATCGACAAAGATGTGGCAAACTCCCTCACCCGTCATGATGATCGGTACGGTCGCGTTTTGCGCGATAAAATCTTTTAAATTTTTGCCGCCGCGCGGTATCAAAACGTCGATATACTCACTCATTTTCGCCATTTGCGCCACTACTTCGCGATCTGCGCTCTCCACGAGCTGCACTGCGCCCGTCGGCAAACCGAATTTCGCCCCCGCCTCGTTAAATAAATTTACTAAAAAGATGTTTGAGTTTAGCGCACTAGCACTGCCTCGCAGGATCGCTGCATTGCCGCTTTTTAGCGCCAGAGCCGCCGCGTCGATGCTGACGTTTGGACGGCTCTCATAGATGATACCAAGCACCCCCAGCGGCACGCGCACGCGGCTGATTTGCATGCCGTTTGGATGGCTCCAGCCGCCTAGATTCTCGCCCACGACTTCGGCGAAGCCCGCCACATCGCGCACGCCCTGCGCCATAGCCTCGGTGCGGGCGTCGGTTAGCCTTAGGCGGTCCAGCAACGCCGCACTCAAGCCCGATTTCTCGCCGTTTGCAAGGTCTTTGGCGTTTGCCGCTTTTATCGCGTCCTTTTGCGCGAGCAGCTCATCCGCCACGGCGTTTAAAATTTCAAATTTAGCCTTGCTACCAAGTCTCAAAAGCTCGCCGTAAGCGGCCTTTGCGCGCTTACAGATATCTAAAATTTCGTTCATTTTCGCTCCTTAATCTATAAATCAAATCGCATGCTGCGTATAAAAATGCCGCGAGCGTCGCTTCTATCGCGTCTAAAATTCCAGTGCGTCTTATTTTTATCCGCGCACGACGGCTTAAATTTAGCGCGCTTTGGGCCATTTTATTTCGGATTTTCTTGCGTCAAAATTTCGCTTACTCGCCAGGCATTACGCCCAACCTTCTCATTTCAATTCGCGCATAGCGCTTTTACGTAATCCGCCGGCTCATATCCGCGCAGTTCAAAAACGTCTAGCTCGCCGTTTTTATCGGCGTCCGGTTCGTCAAATTTTGCCGTCCACGCCGCGCCCGCCAAGAGTAGTGCAAAAAAATATAATCTTTTTCATCTACGCCTTCCGTTTGAAATTTTAAACGCACAGAACACGGCTAAAATTTCATTGCAGTGCGATATTATCCGCGTGGATCGCGTCATCGTCGCTTTTGTAGCCTAAAGCATGCTCTATCTCATCGCTTTTTGCGCCCGCTATGCGCTCAAACTCGCCGCTTGAATAGTTGCTAATACCGTGCGCCAGCAGCTTGCCGTCGGTCGCGTAGACGTTTACGATCTCGCCGCGCTCAAACTCGCCGCGCACCTCGGCAATCCCGACCGCAAGCAGGCTTTTGCCCGATTTTATCGCCTCTGCCGCACCCGCGTCGATAATCACCGCGCCTTTGCTAATCGCGCCGTATGCGAGCCAGTATTTACGCGAGCTAAGCCGCGCTGCGCCCGCGCTAAAGAGGGTACCGACCTCGTCGCCCGCCGCTATTTTAAGCAAAATTCCGTCCGTACGCCCGTTTGCGATGATCAGGCTAGTGCCGATCTGATTTGCCATTTGCGCCGCCGCGATCTTGGTCGCCATGCCGCCCGTGCCGAATTTACTGCCCTCGCCGCCTGCCATTTTGACGACGTGCTCGTCGATTTTTTCGATAAAGCTTAAAAGTTTTGCGTCCGCGTGCTCGCTCGGATTTTTGTCGTACAGCCCGTCGATATCGCTTAAAATCACGAGCAGATCAGCATCGATTAGCCCCGCTACTAGCGCACTTAGCGTGTCGTTGTCGCCCACTTTAAGTTCATCTGCTACGACGGGATCGTTTTCGTTTATGATCGGCACGATGCCGCGCGAGAGTAGCTCCGCGCAGACGTTTCGCACGCTAAGATAGCGCACCCTGTCGCTAAAATCGCCTCGGCTTAACAGCAGCTGCGCGATAATGCGGTCATGCGCCCAAAATAGCCGCTCGTAAAGATGCATCAGTGCGACCTGTCCGACCGCCGCTAGAGCCTGCTTGCGGCTTAAAATTTTAGGTCTTTGCGCGATACCGAGCAGCCCCATACCCGCGCCCACGGCGCCCGAGCTTACCAAAGCCACGCAAAAGCCCGCATCTTTTAGCTTGCAAATTTGCGCGACTAGACTTTTGATGAGCCGCTCATTTAGCGAACCGTCCGCATTGGTAAGCGTTGAGGTACCGATTTTTACGACGATACGTTTTGTGCCGCCCAGAAGCTCTTTTCTACCCATTTTCCGCTCCGAAATTTTTGAAAATTATATCGAAAACGGCTTATTTTAAATTTTATGTTTTGAGCTGAGTAGATGCGAGCTTTTGGTTTAAATTTATTCCCGAGTAATTCTAATAAAGCGTAGAGATAGTCCGTCTACGAAGATCGTAACGGGAGATAAACTCCCGTTATCGCGCGAAATTTTACTGATTTAAAATTTACCGGATCCTTGCTAAAGCGCGGCGTTGAGACTTAGTTGCATCTCCACGTCGTCGCTAACGAGCAAAATTTTCTTCATTTTAGCCTACTTTTTGGTGGCATTGCCTTCTTTATCTTCAGTCTTCACCTCTTTCAGCCCCACATAATCCTCCCCGAAATATGCCTTCTTTATCTCTTCTTTTTTGATTGCGGCTTTCTTTTCGTAGATTTTGTATTCAGGCTTCCAGTAGTTTAGCATGTTGTTTAGTCCGCTGTGGCCTACCTCGGCATGACAGCTAGCGCAGGTTAGTTGCTTATCCGTATTTAGCAAGCTTTGATAGTGAGCGTGCATCTTTTGAGCTTGCGAGCTCGTTAGCTTATTATCCACCAAATTCGTATGGCAGCTAACGCAACCGTTATCAAATACGAAGTGCTCTCTTTTCTCTCTATTTTTATGCCAGTCTATAGCCTCCGGATCTTTAAAGAAATGAACGTATCCCTCCATTAGTCCGTTTTTAGCTTTAGTTAAAACGTATTTGGCTAGATTGTCGTGAGGTATGTGGCAGTCCACGCATTTAGCCCTTACTCCGCTTTTGCCTTTGCCGCTGTGAACGTCGTTACTATAAGCTATAACCATAGGATCCATCTCGTGGCACACTACGCAAAACTTCTCTCCGCTAGTTTCTTCTAGGGCGTAATGCACGGGAAGTACCACCAAAAACCCTATAATGCCGCTTACTAATATAATAAGCGCTAGTACTTTCTTTGAAATTTTCATGGCGTTACCCCCATCCATTGCGGAACTTCGTGTTCGTGGCACTCCGTGCACATATTGGTTGATTTTTTATGCTCGTTGTGGCACTCGTCGCAGTATAGCGTAGGGCCGTCGTGAACCGAGTTGTGGGGATTTGCTTTTAGCAGATCCATGTATTCTAGTCTTTTAGCTATCTTTTTCTTGTCGCCGTGACAGGATATACAGCCTTTATCGCCTATGGATTTAAATTTACTAGCGTCGTTTTCTTGTCCTTCGTGACAATCAAGACAGGTGAAGCTTAGCTTTTCGTGGTGAGGCTTTAAAGGGTGTTTGGCTCGCAGCTCGTCGGTGACGTTAAGATCTACTAAAGACGTTATCTTTGCGCTTGGTGCACCTGCGCTAAATGCAAAAGAGCATAATAACATAGATGCGCACAAGGCGAGAAACGCTTTGTGTTTCATGCGAATTCCTTTCGGATGTCAAATTTACAAATTTAACTGCAAATTCGGCTTTAAATTTAAAAAGATCGCAGGCTGAATTCTCGAATTTAGTCTTAAATTTGACCTGCGATACGAAATAAGATTTGCGAGTATTTCGAGGCGATTTTTTGGGTTGCGCGGCTAAAATTTTGCGCAGGCTAGACAAAATAGTCTGCCAAGCAAAATTTTAGCAAGCTCCGCAAAAAGCGTCCGAAAGACGCCGCAAATTAGCCTATATTCTCACCCGCTATCATACCAAACGTTAAGCAGTCAGCTATCGCCACGCTACCTAAGCGGCTAGCTCCGTGTACGCCGCCTGTGATCTCGCCTGCGGCAAATAATCTTGGGATAGGCATCTCTGTTTGTAAAGAGATGACCTGAGCTTTGGTATTGATATCGATACCGCCCATGGTGTGGTGAAGTTTTGGCGTACCGCGCATAGCGTAGAAAGGTGGTTTAGAGATATCTACGCCGTTTGTAGTGGTTTTATCCATCGGTTTGCCAAAGTCTTCGTCTTTACCTGATTTAACGAAGCTATTATATTTCTCGACGGTCTTTTTTAGCTCTGCAGCAGGGATTTTATAAGCTGCAGCTAGCTCGTCTAGAGTTTCAAATTTCTTTAGTACGCCTGATTCTAGCGGTTTAGTGTAGTGCTCAGGTATGACCATATTTTTTACGCCCTCAGAGTCGCAGAAGTTGATAGGATAGATATCTGCTTTTGCGTCGATTACTTTAAACATAGCTTGAGAGCGGGTGCGGCGGTCCGCTAGCTCGTTCATATAGCGTTTGCCTGTTCTTGGATCGACCGAGATACCGTAGCGGAAGCTTCCGTTTACGTTAAACATAGAGCCAACGCCAAAGCCTTTTTCATCAGGGCATGCCCATGGACCAAACTGTATCCAGCTTAGCTGCACTGGAGTTGCGCCGATTCTAAATGCCTCTTTCATAGCGCCTGCAGTAGCTCCTGGGTGGTTAGTGCTATCTGTGGTAGGTAGGATAGATGGATCTTGGACTTGTCTAAAGAATACGTCGCGGCAAAATCCGCCCGCAGCTAGTACTACGCCTTTTTTAGCTTTTATAGTCTTTTTAGTTCCGGTAGTGTTTTCGGCGTCGTCTTTTTGGCTCTTTGAGTCGAATTTATAATCCTCTCTGATGATCACGCCGTCTACGCCGCCGTCTTCGCCGAGTACAAACTCGTCAAATTTAGCTCTTTGTCTTAGCTCGCAGCCTTGTAGGTTTTTAAAGTATTCTACCATCGGCTGAACGATACCTGAGCCCGAGCCGTTAGCGGTTTGAAGCGATCTAGGTACGCTGTGTCCGCCTGCGTGAGTAACTTTATCTATGTATTTAGCGCCGCATTTTAGAGTTAGTTTATATGCGTCTTGAGCGCGAGTAGCGATGGTGTCGATGAGATCTACGTGGTTTAGGCCGCGGCCGGCTTTTAGGCAGTCTTTGATAAATAGCTCGTTGCTATCTTTGATGCCTTCTGCTTTTTGTTTGTCGCTGTTTGGAACGGCAAAAATTCCGCCGTTAATTACGGAGTTACCGCCGACGCGTCCCATTTTTTCTAGGATTAGGACTTTGTTGCCCTTTTCGGCTGCGGTGATACCGGCTGCTAGTCCTGCAAAACCGGAACCAACGATGACTACGTCCCACTCTTCGTCAAATTTGACGTCTTTAGCGTTAACCGCAGCATTTGCGTTTACGGAGCCGAGCGCTAAAGCTCCCGCGCCAACTAGGCTCATTTTGAGCAGATCACGTCTTGAAACGTTTTCCATGATGTCTCCTTTATTTTACCGTTATACGGTTTTTTTGATGCCTAATTTTGGAGTTATTGTACCAAAAGTTAAATAAAAGCAAAATAATATTATTTAAAAATTGTTTTTAAATTTTAAAAAAGTGCCGCCACCAAAAAAGTTTCTTTTTGGCTGCTTGCTAGTTCTAAATTTAGACAAATTCTAAATTTAAATCTCTTCATAAAATTTTACGTTCGCTATGAGAGTGTATTCTGCGCCGGATAAAAGACCCGCTAAAAGCAGGTCTTTATTTCTCGCAAAGCTTGCCGCACGCGTCGGCGCGGCATCTGCTGCAGTAAGTCATTTGATGAATGGAGCCGCCGATGAGCTTTCGCATGCTGCGAATTTCTTCGTTTGAGGGCGATTTGATATTTGCAAAAGGGGTGCCCTGCACGGGGATCATCGCCATACAGTTCATGATATCGGCCTGCCACTCTTTGGCCTTTTTCGCGATTTGCGGGACGTGATCCATATTTACGCCAGGGATTACGACCGTATTGATCTTTACGATCATGCGGGCTTCTTTTAGCTTGCGGATCCCCTCCTCTTGGCACGCCTGAAGAATTCTAGCGCCCTCTTCGCCGCTGTAAATTCTATTTCCGTGGCGTACCCACGCATAAATTTTGCCGCCCACTTCGGGCGTTACGGCATTAACGGTCACCGTCACGTGGCTCACGCCGATGCGCACGATATCATCCACGTGCTCGGGCAGGGATAGGCCGTTTGTGGATAGGCAAAGCAGGGCGTGAGGGAAGCGGGCTTTGCATTTTTCAAAGGTAGCTAGGGTCTTGTCGGCATCGCACATAGGATCCCCGGGTCCTGCGATACCGATGACCGAGATATCCTGTCTAAATTTAAATAGATTTTCCACGTATAGCGCGGCTTCGTCCGGGCTCTGCACCCTCTCTGTTACGCCGGGGCGATTTTCGTTTGCGCAGTCGTAGATGCGGTTGCAAAAATTGCATTGGATATTGCAATGCGGCGCTACGGGAAGGTGCACGCGCCCGTAGGCGGCGGACGCTTTTTTGCTAAAGCAGGGGTGGTTGTCGAAGGAGGGTTTGGCGAAAAAATTCATCAATCTTTTTTCCTTCCGAATTTGATGGCGTCCGCGTGGCAAACATCCATACAATCGCCGCAGTTCGTGCAGTTCATCTCGTCGGGCCTAGTGCCCATTTCGCATTTGCGCAAACAGGCGTTGCAGTTATCGCAGGCGTCCGTTTTATAAACGCGAAATACTGAAATTTTACGCAGCAGCTCCATTATGCCGCCGCTAGGACAGGCGAAGCGGCACCATAAATTTGCGACGATCAATGATGCGGCGATAAGAGCTACGACGACGGCGGTGCGAACCGCCCAGTACCAGTCGGAAAATTTAAAAGACATGATAACGGCGTTGAGATACTCGTCGCTGGTACGGATAGGGATCATAACGCGAGGGTTGCCGTAGATAAAATATACGCCCGCGCTAAGCAAAACGGCTAGAACCATGCCTATTTGCGCATATCGTAGCTTCCTGTTATTTTTTAGCTTAAGCTTAAAAGCGGCAAATTTGCCGAGCATTTGATTTACGAATCCGCCCGGGCAAAGCCAGCCGCAAAACGCGCGCCCGAGGAAAATAACCAGCACGGGTATAAATAGCCAAAAGCCAAAAAAGACGGTCGCAATCCGCCCCCAGCACGTGACGATCGGACAGGATTGGCAGTTTACGAAAGGCACGATAAAAGGGCATCTAAAAATCCCGTAATACGCCCATTGCCCGATCGCGCCGATAAAAGTCAGCTGCACCAAGCGACGAATTTTAGTTAGCCTAGAGACTTTTTTCATCTTTGCCATATTTACTATACTAAACATCTTTTACACCGAACCTTTCTATGAGTTCAAGCCCGCGCGCCGAATGGATGGAGGTAAAGCCGTGCCGCTCGAAAATTTCCTGCCCGTCCGAGCAGACGAAGTCCGTAAAGTCATCGGCAAGCTTCTCGTCTTTTACGTATTTCATGATATTTAGCGTAAAGGTAAGCGGCCCGGGCGGAATGAGTTTCTCGTCGATAGGCATATATTCGATTTTGTCTTTAAACCTATCGTGCGTCGTTAGGCGCTTTTCGATTATGGACGCATCGCCCTTGCCGTCTACGAGATCACACATCATGGTAATAACGCACGCTCCGTTGGAGATCATATTTTTCATAACGGGCCCTGTGAGACCGGAATTTTTCAAAATTCCCTTTACCGGTCCGCTACCCGGAGGCGAAGCCCTTAGCGGCAGCATCACCCGCACGCCGGGCTCTGCCAAATCCTTTAGATCGCGAACGCCCGCAGGATTGCCCTTTGGCACTACTAAAACATAGTCGGTAAAACATAGCGGTCTAAAGCGGAGGCTAAGGCCAGCCTTACGCAGTTTTTGAGACAGCTCCAAAACGCGGGCGCCGAAAACCTCCGTCTTGCCCTGCAAGGCCAGTAGCGACTTTCCGAGCGCACCCGCAAAGGCGCCGGTGTACTGGATATTATGTCCCGTTCTTGACTCATAAACGGCGTTTAGCTCGTTAAATGCTTCGGACAGTCCTCCGCACGACCAAACCTGCAGGGAACCTGGCTTAAACGGCTTGAAGCCAGCGAGCATCGCTTCAGGTCCGGCGATGGCGGCTGCCGCTAGAGCTCCTTTTAAAAAGCCGCGACGAGATTCGTCTATCTCCTTAAATTTCATGCAACCTCTCCTTTCTTTGGTTTGTTTTTAAATTTAGAAAATTCTTAATTTTAAAATTTCAAATAAGACCTGCTAAAGCAGCTCTATAAAGGCTTCCAGCCGCGTGCGTATCTGCCCGACATTCTGTTTTGAATAATCGGTCTCTAGCGACATATAGTTCGCTCCCGCTTCGCGGCTCGCCTCTTTGATCTTGTTTGTCAGGGTTGCGTAGGTGTGGCAGTCCACGACGTCGACGACGCCGTGGGCTTGATATTCGCGTACAAAACCCTTGATAACCTCTGAGTGCGCGTCGTTTTGATACATCACCGAACATGGAATTTTAAGGTAGCGCTCGGCGATATTTGCGACCGGATCGCCCTTTGTTTGCGCTTAGCGAGGACGGTCTCAGCAAAAACCGCGCATGGGAGCTTAGCTTAATCGCGGGATTTTTGCGGGCGGTTTTGTAAATTTCGCTCAGCTCGAGCCCGAGGCGGTTAGCGCTGATCTCTAGAAATTTGCCTGTACCCGCCGAGCATTTGTCGTTCATTATAAAATCCTCGGGCTTGCCGCCTTCGATTTTGATCGCTTTGGTGTCCTGCCCGCCCACGTCGATGACGGTGCAATCGGGCTCGAATAAAAAATGCGCCCCAAGCCCGTGGCATAAAATTTCGCTCATGCTAAGATCTGCGTAATCCACGCTCACGCGCCCGTAGCCCGTAGCGGTGACGAAGCCCTCGCCGTAGCCTTTTTGCTCTAAAATTTCTTTTATCTGCCGCGCTACCTTGACCGCGCTAAATCCGCTGGGTAGCAAAAACAGATCGCAAAATGAGCCGCCCTCGTCCATAACCGCGACCTTTGAAGAGGTCGAGCCGATGTCGATACCGATAAAATGCATAAAATTTAAATCCGTCGAAAAATATTTCTACGCCGTAGAACTTTGGTTTGAATGTTAGTCTTTTTAAGCTTTTAGACTGCTGAAATTTAGCGCCTGCAGGCGGCGCGGATTAAATTTAGCCCCTCGGCGCGTTTGAATTAGTTTTTAAATTTAGATTTAAATTTAGCGCTCGCGGGCGATTAGAATTCCGCTTAAAATCACTACCGCAATGCCCGCTAGCACGATAGGACCGGGTAGATGATCGCCTAGCATAATGCCTAGTGCCATGCTAAATAGGATGTCGCTGTAGCTGATCGCGGCGACGATACCCGCTTTGCGCGAAGCGGCGTAAGCGCGCGTCATGTAAATTTGAAAATAGATACCGCTGACGCCCAGAAGCGCCACGAGCACCCAGCCAAAAAGGCTTGGCGGGTTGAAATAAGCAAGCTTCGCTAAATCCGCCCCGCTGAAAAGCCCTAAAATTTTAGCCTCGCTACCTTCAAGCACCCAGCCCGTTATCATCATCGTAGCACTTAGAAAGGTGGCTGACGAGACAAAAACCAGCACGATGAGGTTGGTGGCGTAGTGTTTGCGGAGCTCGCGCACGCTCGTGTATGCAAGCCCTGCGCACATGCCGCCGAAGATTCCCACCGCGTCGGTTACGCTGATGCCGATGTGCGGGCGCACGACGAGTAAAATTCCGCCAAAGCCCAGCAGTATCGCAAACCATGCCTTGGAACTTAGCTTTTCGCCTAAGAAAAACGCCGAAAATAGCGCGGTGAAAATGGGCGCCGTCTTTTGGAAGGTAAAAGCGGTGCCAAGATCGATGTGAGCGATATTGTAGAAGGTCGCTAAGATGCCGCAGCTGCCAATAAAGCCGCGAAATGCAAGTAGCCACGGCTTGCCGCCGGGGCCCAGATTTTTTACCCGCCGTAGCGAAAACAGCACGATGCCGATGCCTACGACGTTGCGGAAAAACACGATCTCGGCGCTGCTCATCCGCTCCGCCATGACCTTGGCTAGCGCGCCGTTTAGCGCGAAATAAAAGCTCGCTACGAGCATATAATAAACGCCCAGATGTTTCAGCCAAAACGCGGAGTAGAATTTTTGTTTCATCGCGCGCTACTTTCGGTTCGCCACAAGTGTGCCCGCGACGATGATGAGTGCCATGCCCGAAAGTGCCATGAAACCGGGCATGGTGTCGCCTAGCAGCAGCCCAAATAGCGTCGAAAAGATGATGTCTGCGTAGCTGATCGTAGCTACTATGCCCGCTTTGCGCGTCGCGGCGTAGGCCTTGGTGACGTAGGTTTGATAAAATAGCCCTAGCAGCCCCAAAAGCACGGCAAAGAGCCAACCCTGCGCGTTTGGAATTTTAAATTTGCAAAGTATAAAGTTAAGCGCCGGCGCGTCTATAAATTCCGCCGCGATCATAAGCGCTGCGGGCATCAGCGTGCCGGCAAGAAGCGCCGAGAGGATGATCGTATCGGAGCTATAGTATTTGCGCAGCCCGCGTACGGAGGTAAGCGCCATTGCGGCGAATAATCCGCTTAAAATTCCAAAAACATCGCTCGGCTGCAAGCCAAACTGCGGCTGAATTACCAAAACGATCCCCGCAAATCCGAGACAGACCGAGAACCAGCCCATCGCGCCGAATTTTTCGCCGAGGGTAAAATACGCGATGATCGCCGTCCAAATGGGCGCCGTTTTTTGAAAGGTAAATGCCTCGCCGAGGCTGATGTTTGCGACGTTGTAAAAAAACACCATTAGCCCCAAAATCCCGATAATGCCGCGAAACGCAAGCGTAAAAGGATGACCGCCTTTGTTTGCGAAGCGCGCCGCGCGGGGACGAGCCTTGATTTTATAAAGCAGGATCAGAAGCCCTGGTAGATTGCGAAAGAGCACGACCTCAAGCGATGAAATTTGCGCACCCAAAATCTTGGCGAAAACGCCCGTAAGAGAGTTGTAAAAGCACGCCATCAGCATATAATACACGCTTAGATGGTGCAGCAAGAAGTTGTATTTCATCGCGACCCTTTAAATTTGCGGAATTATACACGCATAATGATTAAATTTTAATATCCCGCTGTTTTTAATCTCACCCTCGCCGCACCGTTGCTTCTAATTCTCGCTGCGTCATCACTTTTAATCTTGTCGCGCCGCCTGCTTTTGTGCGCTTGGCGTGACGGCTCGGTTTTGCATGTTTGGGTGCGACGGCTCGTTTTTTGCACATCGACAATTGCATTTGCGTTTCTCGCTCACAGGCGCTAGTTCGCGCTTGGATATTGGGTGCTGCTTTTGTGATTTTTACCGACCCTCTGCTCTGCGCGCCGCCGCTTGCATGTGCAAAGCAGTAAAATTTGCGCAGCTGCGGGCTTTTATGCTTTCGCGCGGTTGTGCCCGTTTTTGTGCTTTGACCGCTAGCTTTCGCGCTCAGGCTTCGGTTTTAAAAATTTATAAAATTTGCGTGCAGCCCCCCCCGCTCCGCATCGTCTGCGGCGACGGATCGCAAGCCTTGAGGCCTTTTATTCAAGCGGCGTTTTGCTAGTGCCACGATAAAATTTCGCTAAATTTAGCGCCTAAATTTCATAAAATTTTGCCGCCCGACTTTCGCTAGCGAGCGCGTAGAATTTGGCTTTAATCTATTTTTGGTTATAATCGCGCCAAAAACTACAAGGACGAACGTGAAAAGTTTGATCATCATCGGGCGCCCCAACGTCGGCAAGTCGAGCCTTTTTAACCGCTTAGCGGGCGCTCGCATCGCCATCACCAGCGACGTTGCGGGTACGACGCGCGATACCAATAGGGCTGAAGCCGAAATTTTCGATCGCCGCGTTCGCGTGATCGATTCGGGCGGTCTGGACGACACCTCCGAGATGTTTGCGCGCGTGCAAGCTAAGACGCTAAGTGAGGCAAAGAGCGCGGATTTGATAATCTTTATGACGGACGGCAAGCTGCTTCCGAGCGATGATGAGCGGCGGATATTTTTCTCGCTGCAAAGGCTCGGTAAGCCCATCGCCCTAGTGGTCAATAAGATCGACGGCAAGCGCGACGAGGAGCGCAGCTGGGAGTTTAACGAATTCGGCGTTAAATTTTTCCCGATCTCCGTCTCACACAACAGCGGCATCGACGAGCTGAAAGAGTGGATCTACGGCTTCTTGGACCCTGCGCCTGCGCGGCAGGACGAGGATGAAATTTTTGATGATTTTATAGAAGGCTTTAACGACGAGGGCGAGCCGAAAGAGGGGCACGACGAGGAATTTTACGCTAATAAAACTATCGGCGTGGGTATCATCGGGCGGGTAAACGTCGGTAAATCAAGCCTTCTAAACGCGCTTGTGGGCTCGCAGCGCTCGGTCGTGAGCGATTATGCGGGCACGACGATCGATCCGGTGAACGAAAGCACGGAATTTGAGGGGCGCACGCTAGAGTTTATCGACACGGCAGGTATTCGCCGCCGCGGTAAGATCGAAGGCATCGAGCGCTTCGCGTTAAACCGCACCGAAAAAATCCTGCAAAACTCTGACATCGCGCTTTTGGTACTTGACGCAAGCGAGCCGCTAAACGAGCTGGACGAGCGCATAGCGGGGCTTGCGGCTAAATTTGAACTAGGTCTAATCATAATTTTAAACAAATGGGATCTTTGCGAGCGCGATTACGACGAGTTTTGCCGCGATTTGAGAGATAGGTTTAAATTTCTTTCATACGCGCCGATCATTAGCGTCAGCGCGACGGACAGGAAGCGGATCCATAAAATTTACCCGCTCATTTTGGAGGTTTATTCAAATTTTACGCGCAAGCTCGGCACCGCAAAGATCAATGAAGCGGTAGAAGCCGCGATAAAGGCGCATCCGATACCTCGCGAGCGGGGCAAATCGGTTAAAATTTACTACGCCGCGCAGATCGGTTTTGCGCCGCCGAAGATCGCTCTTGTGATGAACCGCCCCGGTGCGCTGCATTTTAGTTACAAGCGCTATTTGATGAACAGGCTGCGCGCAAGCTTTGCTCTTTCGGGAAGTCCGCTAGTGCTGCTGCCGCGCAAAAAAGGGGAGAGCGATGAAGAGCGGTAATATCGTGCTCATCGGCTTTATGGGGGTCGGTAAGGGCACGGTAGCACGGGCGCTGGCTGCGCAAAGCGGGATGTTTGCGCTTGATTGCGACGATATGATCGAAAGCTACGCCAATAAAAAGATCAGGCAAATTTTTAAAGAGCAGGGTGAGCAGAGCTTTAGAAAGATGGAAGAGGGCCTTGCAAAATTTTTAGAAAAGTCCGTTCGCTGCGCCGTGATCTCCACGGGCGGTGGCTTTTACGCCGTGAAAAATTTAAACAAAATCGGCACCGTCGTGTATCTGAAATCAAGTTTTGAAGGGATTATTGATCGCTTAAAAAACAGCGAGAACGCGGAGAAAAAATTTGCCAAGCGCCCGCTGTTAGCGGATCTGCAAAAGGCCGCGGCGCTGCACGCCCAAAGAGACGGGGCGTATGAAAAAAAGGCCGACATAGTAATTGATGTCGAAAATAAAAGCGTAAAAAAGATTGTAAAAGAAATTTGCTCCGCCTGCGACGGGCTAAATTTAAAAGGAAAAAAAGATGTCTAAACAAAAGTGCCCAGACGGCGGCAAAAATTCCAAGCTGCACGGCAAAGAGGGCAAAGGCGATAAGCTTGAAAAGAAAGAGGCGCTAAAGCAAAAGCTGCGCGAGCTCATAGAGGGCTTGGAGCACGAGCAAATTCCAAAGCGGGTGATCGCGTGGCACTTCGATCTTTACGAGCCTTACGCGCTTGAGCTGGCGGGATCGAGCAGTTATGACGCGGACGACGACGACTGGGCGTGCGAGGATGAGGATGAGTTTTATCCGCAAAGCTCGCGCTTGCAGCTTGATTTTTTAAGCGAACTTTCGTGGCGGCAGGTTTTAAAAATGCTCGTGCAGGCTTTGCGCGAGCTGCGAGAGCAGATGCCAGATGCAAAAATTTTTAAGAGCAAGCACGTTGCCGCGGGCTTCGTAGACGGCGATCTGATTTTGATTTAAAGGAGCAACGATGAGAATTTTAACGGGTCTTCAGCCCAGCGGCAAGCTGCATTTGGGCAACTACTTCGCGAGCATCAAGCAGATGGTGGATGCGCAAAACGCGGGAGAGCAGATGTTTATGTTTATCGCAAACTACCATGCGCTCACGTCCGTAAGCGACGGCGCAAAGCTTAAAAGCTCAACCTACGAGGCCGCCGCGGCGTTTTTGTCTCTCGGGATCGATCCGAAGAAGACGGTATTTTGGGTGCAAAGCGACGTGAAAGAGGTGCTGGAGCTTTACTGGATTTTAAGCGGATATACGCCGATGGGGCTACTCGAGCGAGCGCACGCATACAAAGACAAGATCGCCAAGGGCTTTGAGAGCAAGCACGATCTGTTCAGCTACCCCGTGCTGATGGCGGCGGACATCCTGCTATACAGCGCAGAGGTCGTGCCCGTGGGCAAGGATCAGATCCAGCACGTCGAGATCGCTCGCGACATCGCGCTTAAATTTAACAACGCCCACGGCGAAATTTTAACTATTCCGCAAGCGCGCGTAAATGATGAAGTGGCGATCGTGCCGGGCACAGACGGTGCTAAGATGAGCAAGAGCTACGGCAATACGATCGATATTTTTGCAGATGCCGCGACGCTAAAGAAGCAAATTTCAAGTATCGTAACGACCTCTGAGCCGCTGCAGGCGCCTAAGCAGTGGCGCGGATGCAATGTCTATAATATCGCGAAGCTGTTTTTAAACGAGGCGGAGCAGACGGAGCTGCAGGCTCGCTACGAGCGCGGAGGCGAGGGACACGGGCATTTTAAGGCGTATCTAAACGAGCTCGTGCAGGGCTATTTCAAAGACGCGCGAGATAAATTTGAATACTATCAAAGTCACCGCGAAATTTTAGACGAGATGCTAAGACAGGGCGCGCAAAGGGCGGCTGCGACGGCTGCTTCATTGATGCAAAAAGTCCGCGCCGCCGTGGGGATTTATCGCTAAGGAGAGTGAGATGACGGATTACGCTAGAGAAATTTTATCTGACGGCAAGTTGCTTCGACAGAAGCTGGAAATTTTCTTGCAGACCCCTAGTAAGGTTGAAATTTACGCACGCGCCTGCGAGAAATTTTTCGCCGCGGGCAAGCAGCGCGAACTAACTTACGTAAGCACGTGGAGTTGGTGGGCCTTTTTCGGTACGCTGTTCTTTTTTCTGTACCGCAAGGAGTATAAAATTGCCGCAGCCCTATTTGCCGTTGTGGTAATTTCTTGCTTTATTCCGTTTTTGGATGAATATGATAGAAGTATAGGAATGGCGATTAGCGTCAGTAGCGGGACTATGGCAAAATATTACGTTTGCGATAGTTTTGTTTCATTGCTGGATAAACAGGACGACGAAGTCCTAAGAAAGGGCGGTGGCGTGAATAGATGGGCGATATGGCTCGCGGTAATATTTTACGCTTTGGTCGCAATCGTGTTCGCGCTGATAATTTCAAACGGCGGCAAAGCTTAACCGTTTTAAAAGGCTTCCACGCTCAAAAGCACTAAATTTTAAAAAGGAGTAAGAATGAAAGCGATCGTAACGGTGATCGGCAAGGACAAAGTTGGCATTGTGGCGGGCGTTTCGGCTAAGCTCGCGCAGCTTGGGCTAAACATAGACGACATCAGCCAGACGGTTTTGGACGAGTTTTTTACGATGATGGCGGTGGTTTCCAGCGAGGAAAAGCAGGACTTCACGGCTCTAAAGGGGGAGCTAAACGAGCTAGGCGAAAAGCTAAAAGTAAAGATCAACATCCAAAGCTCGGCGATTTTCGACGCCATGCACAACATCTAAGGCGCGCAAATGGACATAAAAAACGTAACCGAAACGATCGCGATGATCGAGGAGCAAAATTTCGACATCCGCACGATCACGATGGGCATCAGCCTGCTTGACTGCATCGATCCTGATATTGACAAGGCGGCGGAGAAAATTTACGCCAAGATCACCGACAAGGCGCGCGATCTGGTAAAGGTCGGCAATGAAATTTCAGCAGAGCTTGGCATCCCGATCGTAAACAAACGCGTCTGCGTAACGCCTATCGCCATTATCGGCGCTGCGACGAATGCCGCAGACTACGTCCCACTTGCTAGAGCGATGGACGAGGCGGCACAAAAGGTCGGTATCGACTTTATCGGCGGCTTTTCGGCGCTAGTGCAAAAGGGCTACGCAAAGGGCGATAAAATTTTAATCGACTCCATCCCCGCCGCGCTTGCCGCGACGCAAAAGGTCTGCTCGTCGGTAAATATCGGCTCGACCAAAACGGGCATAAATATGAGCGCGGTCGCCGACATGGGGCGCGTGATCAAAGAGACGGCGCGGCTTTCTAATTTAGGCGCCGCCAAACTCGTCGTATTTGCCAACGCCGTCGAGGATAATCCCTTTATGGCGGGCGCATTTCACGGCGTGGGCGAGGCCGAAGTCGTCATAAACGTGGGCGTTAGCGGCCCGGGCGTCGTAAAACGCGCGCTTGAGAAGGTACGAGGAGCGAGCTTTGACGTGGTCGCCGAGACCGTAAAAAAGACGGCGTTTAAGATCACGCGCATCGGACAGCTCGTAGGCCAAATGGCATCCGAGCGCCTGGGCGTGAAATTTGGCATCGTCGATCTCTCGCTAGCCCCAACCCCGGCGGTGGGCGATTCGGTCGCACGCGTGCTTGAGGAGATGGGCTTAGAGCGCGTCGGCACGCACGGCACGACGGCCGCGCTTGCGCTACTAAACGACGCGGTCAAAAAGGGCGGAGTAATGGCGTGCAACCAAGTAGGCGGGCTTAGCGGCGCGTTTATCCCCGTCTCCGAAGACGAAGGCATGATAGCCGCAGTGCGCGCAGGCTCGTTAAATTTAGAAAAGCTCGAAGCGATGACTGCGATCTGCTCTGTGGGGCTCGATATGATCGCGATCCCGCAGGATACGCCCGAGCAGACGATCGCCGCGATCATAGCCGACGAGGCCGCGATCGGCGTGATAAATCAAAAAACGACCGCCGTGCGCATAATCCCAAAAGGCAAAGAGGGCGACACGCTGGAATTTGGCGGGCTTCTGGGCAGCGCGCCCGTGATGAGCGTAAATAAAAACTCATCGGCCAACTTCATCGCCCGCGGCGGCCAGATACCCGCGCCTATCCATAGTTTTAAAAACTAAATTTAACCGGCTTAAGGAGGAAAAATGAGGGCGTTTGCGTTATTTGCGGCAGCTTTGCTTTTTAGCGGCTGCTCCATAATCTCGGCATTTTATAGCAAGGAGAAAAAATTCGAGCTGGCGGGCTTGGGGCAAGACGGGGTCTATAGGACCTCGGACGGCAGCGCAGACACGCTAATAAAAATAATGTCCGCCCGCACAAAAGAGGGCGAGCCGTATCGTATAATCCAAACGCTGGAAATTCCTAAAAATTCTACCCAGACGGATTTTGATAGTAACGATAAAGAGGTATTCAAAATAGACTGCTCAAAGAATTATTGCGAGCCTAAATACGACGAGGAGCCGAAAAGAATTGCCATTTCTTGGCCTGCGCCGAATGGAGGCGGCGTTTTTGACGGCGTCATATATCTAAAAAATTTACGGCTCGTAAAGGCGTATTAAATTTGCGGATTTAAAAGCGCACAAATTTATAAAATTTAACGAGTAAAATTCTAAGTCGCCGCGATGGAATTTTTTGAGCTTTAAATTTTGCGCTACGGGCGTGGAATTTCGAGTTAGTTTCGGCTTAAAATTTCGTTTTGAAATTTCGGCGTGAAATTTTACGGCGCGTTGTCTCTACGACGAGCTAAATTTTAAAATTTCGTCGTAAGATGCGGAGTTAAAATTTCATCGCTGCTCACGGCGGACAGCGGAGGGTCTTTTGAAATTTTAAATTTAAAGCGGCTTTCATTGAAATTTTAAAATTTAAAAGTAATCTACTTCGTTATCATTGCTCGTCCGCTTAAGAAGCGAGCGGGATTCTACTTCGGTGCGGATTTAAACACGGCGCGCAAAAACGGGTGCAGCATCGAAATTTTAAAAGATGAGCGAAAATATGGGGCGGAAATAAAATGCAAAAAATGGCTTGGAAATTTGGCGAGCTTGAAAAAGTCGCGACGGACGAGGGCTTTATTTGGTATGCGGAGCTAAAAAGCGAAAGCTCTAGCGAGGTACCGTTTTGTCTTGTATCTGCAGATATGGCGGATGTGGACGATGCGGGGTCTTACTCGCGCAGCGACGCCTGGGACATCGATCGGTACGTAAAAGACGCTCTTGTCTTCCTGCGAGACGAGCTTAGACGCGAGTATCGTTTGAGCGAGGATGAGCTTAGGCTGCTTGACGCGCCCGTTTGCGATCTGCCGTTTGAGCTGCCGCAATGCACGTTTTACGCACGCGATACGCAGTGGCTGCTGGGGTCCGGCGCGCTTGATATTTGCGAGCCTTTCGGCATCGGGGTGATTTTCGAGGGCGAAAGACCGCTGCGAGTGGAAAATTTAGAGTTTTGCGGAGAGTATTAACAGCGGATAAAATTTCAAATTTAGAGGCGATTTTAAAATTTACGCAGCGCGCAAATCGGCGCGTTATGGCGCACTCCTGCGGATAAATTTAATCGCGGCTCGTTGCCGTTTTGAAATTTTGCGGCGCACTGCAGCGACTAAGATACGCTTTGACAAGGCGGCGTCTAAATTTCATTTCCTGCGCCGTGTCGCGCAAATACTTCGTTCGTGCCCTCAAAGCGAGCGTTTATGACGGCGGCGCGAATGTAGGCGTAGGCAGGCTTGGAATTCTACGAAAAATTTTGAAAGTATCCGCGCACAACGGCGCGTAAAAAGAACGCGAAAATTCGGCGTCTGGGCGCATATCCGCTCATAGCCGCTACGGATTGAACGAGCGAAGCGACAGAATTTAAACGCAGGGCGCGCGGAAAAAAATCGAAGATAGCTGCGGAGAGATGCAAAAAAGTGAAAAAAAGCGTAAAGGCGCGCGGTGGTATAGAGTGGGGTAGTGCGACTGCCGCAAATCGGGCTCGCAAATTGCGGATTGAAAGTAAGTTGAAACAAAAGCTCGGTGCGCAAATTTGCAAATAAGGAAGTCGGCGAGAGCAAAAAGTTCGGCGCGTAGATTTACGGATCGCGCGTCCGGCGCGGCAGGGGGGGCGCAGAGTGTAAATTTGGCGAGAAAATCGATCTATAAATTTCGCGTGCAAATCATCTTAAATCGAGCGAGCAAATTTTAAAACCCGCCTCGCGGATCACGCCTAAATTTTATGCTCCATTTTGCGGCATTTAACGTGCAGATCGCACAAATTTCTCTCTTTTCTCGATGAAATTTAACACGCAAATTTTGCGCTTTGCTTTACGACATTTAGCGCGCAAATTTTACGCGCCGATCGACGAAATTTCACGCGCAAATTTCACGACGTTTTGAGTTCTTGCGATTTACAGCTTCCTAAGTTTTGCGATCTCATCGCGCAGCGCCGCGGCCTTTTCAAACTCCAGAGCGGCTGCGGCTTCGAGCATCTGCTTGCGGAGCTCCTTTACGATCTTGGCGCGCTCGGCGGCAGGCATCTTCTCCAAATTGGCACCCTTTCTTAAAATTTCGGTGCCGTCCTCGATCTTTAGGCTATTCTCGATATTGCGGCTCGCAGAATGCGGGGTTATGCCGTGGGCGCGGTTGTATTCATCTTGAAATTTGCGGCGCTTTTGAGTGATATCGATCGCCTCTTGCATCGAAGCGGTGATCTTTTTGCAAAACATCACGACCTGCCCGTGCACGTTTCGCGCAGCTCGCCCCATCGTCTGAATGAGACTGGTGCGCGAGCGCAAAAAGCCCTCCTTATCGGCATCCATGATCGCGATAAGGCTTACTTCGGGCAGATCGAGCCCCTCGCGGAGCAAATTTATACCGATTAGCATATCGTATTCGCCGCTGCGAAGGCCGCGGATGAGCTCGTTGCGCTCGATCGCATCGATATCCGAGTGCATATATTTGACCTTAAGCCCAAGCTCTAGATAGTATTTGCTCAGCTCCTCCGCCATCTTTTTGGTTAGCACGGTTACTAAGATCCGCTCGCCGCGCGCGATGACCTCCTTTGCCATATCGTGTAAAATTTCGACCTGGTTGTCGCTGTCTTTTAAGATAATCTGCGGATCGAGTAGTCCCGTCGGGCGCAGTATCTGCTCATATACGGCTCCGCGACTAAGATCCAGCTCGTAATCATTTGGCGTTGCGGAGACGAATAGAAATTTAGCTTTTTTGTTGATAAACTCATCAAACATCAGCGGGCGGTTATCAAGAGCTGATGGCAGACGGAAGCCATATTCTACGAGCGTTTCTTTGCGGCTGCGATCTCCTGCAAACATACCGCGAAACTGCGGCAGGCTCACGTGGCTTTCGTCGACGATGACGAGATAGTCCTTGCCTTTGCTCTCGTAATAATCAAAGAGCGAATAGGGCGTCTCGCCCGGCTTTTGACCGGTCAGATAGCGCGCGTAGTTTTCGATCCCCTTACACATTCCCGTAGCACCCAGCATCTCAAGATCAAACTCCACTCGCCCTTTCAGTCGCTGCGCCTCTACGAGCTTGCCCGCGTCCTCGAAAAATTTTAGCCTCTGCTCAAGCTCATCCTCGATCCCTTTGATCGTTGATTTCAGGCGCTGCTCGCCCACGATGAACTGGCTCGTCGGATAAAGGATAAATTTTTTGACGCTCTGAGTCTTTTTGTTTTCGAGCACGTCTAGATGATACATCGCCTCTATCTCGTCGCCGAAAAACTCGATCCTAAACGCCTCGTCGTTAAAATACGCGGGATAGATGTCGATCACGTCGCCGTTTACGCGAAAATTCCCGCGATCAAAAAAATCGTCGTTGCGTTTGTAGCCCATATCGACGAGCTTGCGAAGCAAAAATTTAGTGCTAAATTTTGATCCGATCTCAAAAAACAGCACCATGCCTTTGTATTCGGCGGGATCGCCCAGACCGTAGTTTGCCGAAACCGACGCCACGGTGATGACGTCGTCGAAGCTCAGCAAACTCGCCGTGGCGCTTAGCCGCAAGCGCTCGAGCTCAGCATTTACGTCGCTGTCCTTTTCGATGAAAAGATCCTGCCTAGGGATATAGGCCTCGGGCTGATAATAATCGTAGTAGCTGATGAAGTACTCGACGTGGTTTTGCGGGAAAAAGCCCTTAAATTCGCTATAAAGCTGCGCTGCGAGAGATTTATTATGCGTCATTACGAGCGCAGGAATTCCGAGGCGCTTGATGATATTTGCCATGCTGAAAGTCTTACCCGAGCCGGTAACGCCGAGAAGAGTTTGGTATTTGTTGCCGCTTTGAAAGCCCGCGACGATGCCTTCGATCGCTTTTTCTTGATCCTCGCTCGGGGAGAATTTGCTCTCGATTTTAAAATTTTGCAAAATTTTTCCTTTTTTAAAGCCAAAATTGGGTAATATTTTCATTTAAATTATATCAGAAAAGGCGAAATAATGGAATCAATCTTTGACGAAGAGAAAAAGGTCGAGGGCTTAAGCAATAAAGTAGCTGAGCTGATTAGACGCTATAGCGAAGCTAGAGACGAAAACGAAAAGCTACGCACAGAGCTAGCGACGGTCAAGGCGCAAAACGAAGCTTTGGGAATGCAGCTTGGCACGCTAGAAAATGATCTGGCGTATCGTAAGATGAGCGATGAGGATCTAAGCAAACAGATCGACGATATTTTGGCAGGCGATAATTTAGGCGAGAAATGAAAGAAATTTCAGTTCAGCTGACGAGTAAGTCTTTGACGAAAAAATACGCGATAAGCCTGGATGATGACTTTGCAAAGGTCTTCGGTAGGGACTGGCGGATTTTAACTCGCGGCAGCGATCATCTGGATGCGGGCGAACTACTTGAAGCCTATATCCAAAAAAGCTATGAAAATTTCATGCTTAATAAAAAAATAGATGCCTTGGTAAAGGACATCGACGAAGGAGTAAAATGATGAAAATGAGAAAAGGTGCGGCAGTAGGCGGCGGCGTAAGCGGGATAATATTTTTAGCTATTATAATCTTTGTGATAGCAAAAATAATATATCCTAAATTAAGCGGTGCTAAGGACGAGGTTTTAGTAAAAGCCTACGCAGTCGAGCTTGAAGGCGTATTTAAAGATATACAACGCGACTACTTAAATCAAGGAAATTTTCGCGAGCTAAAGAGCATGACGGGTTCCAGACAGTTTAGCGATAGCGATCTGGCACGCAGCTTAGCAGTCAATCAAAGCTTTACCTATGGCGTAGGACCGAAACTTAAAAACGATATGATCTTTTGCGCGACGATCACCTTGCGTCAAGATAGTGATGGCTATTTCTTCACAACCGAAAACATCAACCGCAACAGGGAGCGCTGCGAAGCATTTCATAAAGATACGACTTATATGAAGCTAAACGGCTTTAGAATAGGCAAATAATTTTTAAAATTTAATCGCGCGACTGCTATGGATTCGTAAAGCGTCCGTGTAGCAAAAGCGCGATAGTGCTAGTGAAGTGCGATAAGCCGTACATCGGCTCGCACCTCGTGCCAAAAATATGCTAATATTTCAAGAATTCATCTTTATAGGCATTTTTTAAAATTTAGCTTTAAAATCGGCATTTTTGTATTTGTATTGACAGCCTATCGGCTAAATTTTAATCATATTTTAGTTTGCAATTTATATCGGTCATGATTTATGCTATTGCGGTTAAATTTATGAGATGGGCGCTTTGAAGCTAGATGTCTCGCACGACGGCGATGTGAGCTGAGATTTACGAAAAGCGCCTTATAAAACAAGCGTATTAAAGCAAAATATCAAGATCATCTTAAATTCATGAAATTTACACCCTGAAGACGCGCAGAATTTTATCGGCGCGGGTTTGGGCGTGAGTTTTAAAATCTCTCATAGAATTTTATCGCCGATTCTCAACCGCCGATTTGATCCAACTACGCAAATAATCTAGCTGCTGCGGTGTATGAAACCAATGCTCTCCGTTTTTCATAACGCTTAAGTCGCAGTCGAACTTCTGTGCAAAATTTCTAACGATATAAAGAGGCGTCATATCGTCGTTTTCTGCGTATAGAATTCTACTGGGCGTTTCCCATTTTGTGATCGGATTATTCAAAACAAAACTCCAATATTCCCAAAAAAGCGGTTGCCCGGCAGGGGTCAAAATCATCCGCTCTTGCTTCAATCGCTCCTCGCTAACGCCAGCCCTGCGCATAATATTTGAAATAACGTATTTCATATCAAGTATCGGCGAGAGGAAGAGGCAGTCGCTAAGCTTTTCGTCGCGGAAGCTTTGCAGGCCGAGCCATGCCCCTAGGCTAACGGCAAACAGCGCGACCTCGTCCCAGCGCTTCTTTGCATACGATAAGATTTCGCGAAATTCTAAAATAGCGCGCCGCGGATCGCAAGAAGCGGGCTCGTGCCCCCTCTGTCCGTGCCCGGGCAGGTCAAAGCTAATAACCTGCCAGCCTTGCTTGCAAACGACGGAAGCCAAAAGCTCCGCATCCTCTTTGCTTCCGCCTTGCCCGTGAGCGTAGATATAAACCTTTTTCGAGCGGCTCCCCCAAACAGCGGCGGGAATGCCGCGTATCTCAATCGCGCTCTTTTGCATTTTTCGTTCCTTTAAATTTTTTGCGTCGATACCCGCATTTTGCGGCAATGCTACAAACAAAACCATAAATATTGCTGGAATTTAATAGCGCGCCCCGCTAGACTGCCTGCGATTAGCGATAAATTTTAAAATTTTACGCGCGAGCTGCGCCTGCCGCTTTGTTTTAAAATTTAGCCGCACGAAATTTCAGGCGGCATAATTTTGATTCTTGCAGCGCAATTAAATTTTTATGCCGTAGAATTCTGCAAGCTGCGAAATTTAAAATTTAAGACCGCGCAAATTTTATCGCGACTCGTGCAAAATTTTAAAATTTTGCGCCTGCTTTATTTGCAGGCTGCGCGAATAAATACCGCTAAATTTTAATTTCAAGTGGGCTCGCGCCTCAGAAGTTAAAATTTGCGCTAATTCATAAGCCCGCTCAAGATGCGGTTTTTAAAATTTCGGTGCTTGATAGCGCCCGCAATCGCACTGTGTTTGCTGCGATCTCGTCTAAAAAAGCTTAAAAAATCAATCCCGCGGCACCGAGCTTGATCCCTAAAGAGATAACTATCAAAACCCCGAGCCCCGCGAAAAAGCCCGCCAGCACGTCATCCAGCATCACGCCGAGCCCACCCGGCACGTCGCGATCCACGCGCCCGATGATCGAGGGTTTGCAGATGTCAAACGCCCTGAAAAACAGCAGCGCCAAAATCATCGCGACGATCGATATCCTGCTGCTCTCAAAGCCCGCGATCAGCTCCCGCAGCGGCAGCGAAAAGATCTCGCCCGCGGGCGCGGCGACGCACATCGCAATCCACACCCCCACTACCTCGTCGATGACGATCTCGCTGTTATCGTGCGAGCAGGTCCGCTTCTCGTAATCGCTTACGATCTTAAGCGAGACGAAAAAGACGAGAGCGGCGCACAAAAACAGCGTCACCTCGCCCGCTAGCATCAAAATCGCCAGCCCCACTATCCAGCCTACGATGCTGCCCCAGGTGCCCGGTGCGGGCCTTAGCAACCCTGCGCCGAAAAATGTAACGAAAATTTTATCCATAATTGTCCTTTTAAATTTTGCTTTTTAAAATTTTACCGCTTATTTTAATTAGGGCATCTGCTCGCGTGCAGAATTTTAAATTTCGTTCGCGCGTGCTAGGAAATTTTAAATTTCGTTCGTGCATGTAGAATTAATTTGTCCGCCTACACGAAATTAATTTTATCCGCTCGCCACAAAATTTTGCTCACTAACGTAGGAATTTTAAAATTCTACTCATTTGCGTAAAAATTTTAAAATTTTGCTCGCTCCACGCGGAAATTTTAAACCCACTCAAGATGCGAAGAGCGTTCTGTGTGTGCGGGCAGCTGTCGAGCCGCACGCCGAGTTTTATGCGCCGCGGCTTACTGCGACCGCCTAGCTTTTTAAATTTAAGCCCACTCGTCGAAAGCTTAAATTTTAAATCCGCTTCGCCACAAAATTTTACGCCAAATCTGCGTTCGCCGCTCTTTATGCTACAAAATTCCGCGCAGTCCTTTCTTTTCGCACTATGAAATTTTACTTTACGTCTAGCCGCTGTAAATTTTAATGCCAAAATTTTACCCTCTGTCTAGCCGCCATGAATCCCGCGTCATTTTTTGCGTTGCGCCCTCAAACGCTACGTCTTTAGCGCGCTGGTTTGATACAGCTGCATCAGCTGCTCGTAAAACTCGCTCTCGCCGTGGCTCTGTAAGATCCCGCTGTTTGGAAAAAGCTCGTCGTAGAGCTTTTGCAGATCCGAAAATCGCGCGGGAAAAAGCTCGCTTAAAATCATCGCCGAGATCTCTTTACGCATAAAAATCGCGGGTGGCAAAATCCCCGCGCGCAGCAGTGCTTTTAGATTTTGCGTGCGGTAATGCACGTGATGATGAGCGCCGTGAGGGCAGTTTTTGGTGCTTACGAGCACCTTGCACTTCTCGCAATAGACGTATTCGGGCATCAGCAAAATCTCGATTTCGCCGCGCTTTTGATACTCGTCCAGCACTGAATGCACGCCGCCTCCTTCAAAAAACAGTTCCATATTCGCGTGATTTTGCCCGAAAATTATTTTGTTTATACCTAAATTTTTTGCGATCGCGCATTGCAGGGCGGGCTTGTCGTCAAAAATCGCAAGCGAGCCCAGATCGATCATCATGGCGCGTTGCGCGACCAAAAAATTTTGCAGCAAATAGCTTAGCGTTTTTTTGCGTAGCTCGTAGGGCAGGGCATCCGCGCTGCTCGTGCCGGTTAAAAAAATCACCACGAAATCCGCCTTGTCGATCATATGCCTAATCAGCCGCTCATGCACGCGGTGGATCGGATCGGCGCAGGTAAAAAACGCTGAAATTTTAGGCGCGGCAAGCGAGCTTGCGACTTTTTTTATGCGCGCGATTTGCTCTGCAAGACCATTTTTTAGCAGCGTGATGCGCCCCTGCACCGCAGTTTGCTCTGCGTATGCGTTTTGAAATACTGAGCCTGCGACCTCGCTTGCGCTTGGAGCATAAACGTCGCTAACGTCTATGCGCGCGACAAGCTCGCAAGAAGCGGGATTTACAGTAGAATTTTTAATGAAATTTTCGGTGGAATTTGAGATAAAATTTCCCGCCGAATTTGCTACGGATTTTGCATCTGCGCTGCAAACGCGATTGAGTGCGGAATTTTCGGTAAAGCTCTGCGCGGAATTTACCGCAGAATTTTCACTAGAGCTTTTCGCCAAATCCAAAGCGGCATTTTTCGCAGATTTTGTATCTGCGCTGCAAGTAAAAGTTTGATCATAGCTCGCAGTAAGGCTTTCTATATGGTCTAAGCCCTCGCTTGTGGCGTTTATAGCGCTTTGCGCACTTGCAGTGCGCGCGAAACCTGCGCCGCTTTTCGCAAAACTCTGCTCATTTTGCGCCGCGGCAGAAACTCCATACTGCAAGTTGAGCGATCCTTTAGCTGGCAAATACGCGCCGCTACTGCCGCTAAGCGAATTGTCGGCGCATTCGGATATGCCGTCCTTGCGGAGATAAAGCTCCAAAATATCGCCTTTTTTTGCGTCCGCGCAGGAAAAAACGAAATTTATACCGCAGATGCTAAGCTTGCTTGGGCGCAGTAGCTCGCAGTTCTTGCCGAAAGCGCCGTTTGCGAGCAGACTCAGGACGTTTAGGTCGGAGCGCGAGATCTCTATCTTGCGGATTTGCGTTGCGCTATTATTTGCGCCTTTGCTCTCGCTTCCGGCTTGCTCTGCCTTTAAATTTCTTGCCGCGTCCTTAGCTCGCGCCTCGTCTTTTCTAGCATCGCCAGCCCTTGACGCTTCTAAATTCCGCACCGTTTTTAAATCGCGCTTTGCTTTTGAGTTCTGTGATGCTTTTAAATTTTGCGCCGCGTCACTCGAAGATATTGCGACGTTTAGAGTTTTTGTGCCGCTTAAAATTCCTTCGCTTTCAAGCGATTTTATTTCGTTTAAATTGCCGGTATCGCGTGAAATTTCTGTCCCGTCTGCGATCCATGCCGAGCGCGCGCGGCTATTTTTTTCTTGCGATGCCATATTTTTTCCTTTTCTCCCAAAGCGATTTTCGAGAAATCCCAAGTGCCGCCGCCAGATCGGAGTCGAAATACTCGTCTTGGTGCGCTACGATCGTGAGCTTTACGTATTCTTCGATGCTTAAAATTTCACTGCGTTCTTTGCTGCTGCCAAGCGTAATTTCGTAGTTAAAGCCCTTTTGCGCGCCGATGGATCCGGCGATTATACGCATGGATTTGGTTTTGCTTAGAAATTTTTCCTTCTGCGCGCCACTTAGGCTGTCGAAATCTGGTGCGTAAAAAATCTCCGCGCCGCGTTCTAGCGGCTCAGGGCTTTGCGCGGATAGAATTTTAAGGCGCGATTTTAGCGTGAGTGCGATCTTAAATACCGCCGCAGCTCGCACTGCCGCATCGCCGCGCAAAAGAAGCGGGAATTTTATCTGCGCTAAACGCGCGGGCGGTATTTCGCACGAAAGAGAGATCTCTTTAAGCAACACTTCGTAGGCTTCGTTTTGTGATTTTAGCGAGCGAAACTGCGCGTAGTGCTCGATCTTTTTTATGAGCTCCTCTATCATAAAGGGCTTTTGGATATAATCCGTCGCGCCCGCTTTTACGGGGTTTAGCACCGTTTCGCTATCGACGTAGGCGACCATCAAAATTATGATCGAGCGCCTAAATTTCTCGATCAGCGGATAAAAGCTCGCGCCGCTCCAGCTCGTAGAGAGTAGCACCGCCTCAAACTCCTCCGCAAGAGCTGCCGCGGCCGTCAAACTCGCCGCGTTAGTGCATTCATGCCCCAGTGCGCCGAGCTTGTTTGCGATACTTTGGGCAAGATAGCTTTCGCTCTCGATTATTAAAATTTTCATACGCCCCACGCCTTTGCTGCGTGCTTTTGCCAGTCGTAGAATTTCAAGTTTACCGCAGCCTGTGCGGCGATGCCTTCGCTTCTGCCCGTAAATCCCAGCCCTTCGGTCGTGGTCGCTTTGACATTGACGCGGGCGCAGTTTAGAATTTCGCTTAAAACCTCTTGCATCTGCGCTTTGTAGGCTCCGATCTTCGGGCGCTGCGCGATGATCGTAATATCGGCGTTTACGAGCTCATAGCCGTAGCCTCTGATGCGCCGCATTACATTTCGTAACAGCTCCTTGCTATCCGCGCCTTTAAATTTGGCGTCGCTGTCGGGGAAGAGCTCGCCGATATCGCCTAGCATCGCCGCGCCGCAAATAGCGTCGATTAGGGCATGGATCGCTACGTCGCCGTCGCTGTGTGCGATCAGCGCGAACTCGCACGGAATTTTCACGCCGCTGAGCACGATGCCCGCGCCTTTTTCAAGTGCATGCACGTCGTAACCCGTACCGCAAAAAATATCGCGCGAGCAGGGTTTTAAATTTAGCGCCGCTAGATCGCTTGCGCGCGTGATCTTAAGCGCGCCCGCTTCGCCTTTTATAAATTCCAACCGTCCGCCCGCGCTGCCGATCGCCGCGCTATCGTCGGTAAAAATTTCGCTTCCCTCAAGCGCCTTTTTAAGTAGCGCTGTGCGCGAAAGCTGCGGCGTTTGGATGAGGCGCAGCTCCTCCCTCTTCACTACGTCCTCGCCAAGGTAGGTCGTGTCGTTTACGCCAAGATAGGGGCTGATGCAGTCCGCGCTGCCTAAATTTCGTATCAGCGAGGAGATCAGCTCGGGCGAAATTTGCGCGCGCGCCACGTCGCTTACGAGCACGAGCTCGCTCTCTACGAGCTTTAGCGCGTTTTTTAGCGAGCTTTGGCGATTTGCACCGCCTGGGACGAAGTGAAATTTTAAATTTGCAGAGCCGCATTCATACGCGTTGCATTCGACTTGAGCTTTAAAATTTTCCGCGCTCCGCGGCTTGCTTGCGTCGTTTAGATCATCTGCGCCGCATTCGATCCTGCCTCGCTTGCTTTGAAATTTATAATCGCTCGTGCCGCACTCTGCACTTTTGCCGCGCGCCGAAGCCGAGCTGCACACATAGAGGCGCTCGCAATAGCTCACGTCCTCTTCGTTCATGGCGATTATGATTTTTTTAAATGGATGCGCCCGCGCAATGCTCTGCGCGACGTATTGCCAAAGCGGCAGCTCGCCCACGCGCAACCACTGCTTTTTGACGGGGAGCTCAAACCTGCTCGAATCGCCCGCGGCGAGCAAAATCAGCGATATATCTTTCAAATTTTATCCTTGAAATTTTGTTACGAAATTATACGTATTAAAAATGAAAGCAAAATTAATCGCGGCTTGCGCGCTAAAATATCTTAAGCTTAGGCGTAAATTTACGCGGCGCGGCGGCGAAATTTCAGCTTACGTTACGAAAATAAACGGCAAAAGAAAAGTAAGGATTAATGAAATTTGTTATATTATACGCGCATTTTTAAGTAAGCGAGGCGAAAATGACCGAAAGCTGCGTAACGCAGATCTATTTTGCAAAAAGAGGCGAAGTGACGCCGCAGATGAGAGAGGTCGCGCAAAGCGAGCGCATGGACGTGCGGGCCTTGTGCGATCTCATCGCGCAAGGAAGAGCGATCATCCCCGCAAACGTTAATCACAAAAGCTTAAAGCCTATCGGTATCGGGCGCGCGCTGCGGTGCAAGATCAACGCCAACATCGGCTCTTCTGGCACGACGAGCGATATTGAGGGCGAGCTGGAAAAGCTTGAGGCTTGCTTAAAGTACGGCGCCGATACGGTGATGGATCTTAGTACGGGCGGCGATCTGGACGAGATCCGCGCCGCGATAATCGAGCGCTCGCCCGTACCCATAGGCACGGTGCCGGTCTATCAGATGGTCCATGAGCTGGGCGATATTAAAAATTTAAAAACGAGCGCTATTCTTAGCACGATCGAGAAGCAGGCGCGGCAGGGAGTGGATTATTTCACGATCCACGCGGGCTTTAAGCTCGAGTTTATGCCGCTGCTGTCCCGTCGCAAGATGGGTATCGTAAGCAGAGGAGGCTCGCTGATAGCGTCGTGGATGATGAAATTTCATAAGCAAAACCCCTTTTACGAAGCGTTTGATGAAATTTGCGATATCTGCGCCGCTTACGACGTATCGCTATCTCTAGGCGACGGCTTGCGCCCGGGCTGCTTATACGACGCGACCGATAAAGCGCAGCTTAGCGAGCTTGAAATTTTAGGCGAGCTGGCCCTGCGCGCGAATGAAAAAAACGTGCAGGTGATGATCGAGGGTCCGGGGCACATTCCGTTTAACGAGATCGAGCTAAATATGCAGCTAGAGCGCAAGCTCTGCCGCGACGCGCCGTTTTACGTGCTGGGGCCGCTTCCGACCGACATCGGTGCAGGCTACGATCACATCAGCTCGGCTATCGGCGGGACGATGGCTGCGTATTGCGGCGCAAGCATGCTCTGCTACGTAACGCCGAAGGAGCATCTGGGGCTTCCTAATGCAAAAGACGTCAGAGAGGGTATCATCGCGCACAAAATCGCCGCTCATGCCGCAGACGTCGCGCTAGGCAAAGCGGGCGCGATAGAGCGCGATCACGCGATGAGCGATGCGAGGTATGGTTTTGATTGGAACAGGCAGTTTGAGCTTAGCTTCGATCTAGATCATGCGCGCGAGCTACACGACGAGAGCCTGGGCGATGAAATTTACAAGGGCGCGGAGTTTTGCTCGATGTGCGGGCCGAAATTTTGCGCATATAAAATCAGTAGAAATTTAACCGAAAATAAGGAGAAGGAATGAGTAAAGACGAAGTCTTAAATTTGCTTAAAAGCGTGATCTATCCGGGCTTTTCTAAAAGCATCGTGGATTTTGGATTTGTAAAAGAGATCGAGATCGGCGATAGAATTTTCGTAGGGATCGAAATCCCTAGCGCCAAGCCGGAGATCGCAGCAGAGCTTAGATCGGCGGCGCAAAAGGCGCTCGGCGGGGACGTGGAAATTTTAATCAAACAGCCCAAGATCGCCGAGGAAAAGAGCAACTCTCGCAGCGGCAAAAATATCGCACCGCAGATCAAACATTTCGTGATGATTAGCAGCGGCAAAGGCGGCGTAGGCAAGAGCACGACGACGCTAAATTTAGCCATCAGCACGGCAAAGCTCGGCAAGAGAGTAGGGATTTTGGATGCCGATATTTACGGGCCGAATTTGCCGCGAATGCTGGGCGAGGATAAGACGCAAGCAAGCGTCGTGGGGCAGAAGCTAAAGCCGATCTTAAGCCACGGCGTGGAGATGATGAGCATGGGCGTGCTGATGGAGGAGGGCGCGAGCCTCATCTGGCGCGGCTCGATGATAATGAAAGCGATCGAGCAGCTGCTAAAAGACGTGGCGTGGAGCGACCTGGACGTGCTATTTTTGGACATGCCTCCGGGCACCGGCGATGCGCAGCTTACGCTCGCTCAGAGCGTGCCGGTGACGGCGGGCGTGTGCGTCACGACGCCGCAGACGGTCGCGCTGGACGACAGCGCGCGCGGGCTTGATATGTTCGAAAAGCTCCACATCCCGATCGCGGGCCTGATCGAGAATATGAGCGGCTTCATCTGCCCAGATAACGGCAAGGAGTACGACATCTTCGGTCGCGGCGGCGCGCAAAAGCTGGCGCAGCGATACAATACCGAAGTAATCGGCGAGATCCCGATCGAGATCGCTATCCGCGAGGGCGGCGACAGCGGCAAGCCGGTAAGCTTCTATGCGCCGGATTCTTTAAGCGCGAAGCGCTACGAAGATGCCGCGCGCAAGCTGTGGGAAAAGATCGAGAAGATCGACCGCGAGGAGCTGGCGGACAACTCCGCAATCCAGCCGGTGATGGACGGCAAGAGCGCCTGCTCGAATTAGGGCTTTGGCGGGCGCGGCGTCAAATTTTGCGTGGAATTTCTCTTGAATTTTGCAGATTGAAATTCAACGCGGAATTTCATAGTTTGAAATTTCACGCCTAATTTCGCTGCAAATTTTATAATGCTCGCAAAATTTCGGTATGCAATCCGTCATAGAATTTTGCCCGTAAATTTAGCGGGTAAAATTTCACGCGGGTTTCGCGGCGCGGAATTTCACGCTGAGTTTTGTGGCTCGAAATTCTGCGTTAAAATTCCGCCACGAAATTTCGTAGTTTGAAATTTCGAGCTAAAATTTTACCAAGCTCCGTTGCGTGAGATTTTAGATAAAATTCTAAGCGCAGAATTTTACGGCGAAAATTAAATTCCAAACGCGCAATTCAGCGAGGTAAAATTTGCTTTAGAATTCCGCTTCGGAGTTTTAAATGTAAAATTTTAAGCATAAAGCTTTGCCGCAGAATTTCAAAATGCAAAATTTATCGCTAAAACTTTGTTTTAAAATTTTAAGATGGGCTTTAGCGATGAATTTCTGGCTTGAAATTTATCGCATCTAGCTTTTTAGGGGTAGCCACAGCATTGCGCTAGTTTAAATTTTATTTCGCCGGGCTTTATGGCGGTGGAGTTTATCTGTGAAAGCCTCTGTAGAGTTTATTTGGGATGGAATTTTATCTGTAGCGGTCGCGGCAAAGAAATTTCTCGCGCAGCTGAAATTTAAGCAGCTGAAATTTCATTCGTATAGGCAGGAAGCTAAAGCGGCAAAATCCCTAAGCCTAGGGCTTTTAGGTTTAGGGATTTTACTTTTATACGAAATAAGAAAGGTCGGTAATGAGGTTTTTGATTATTTTGGTGCTTGCATTTGCGGCGTTCGCGCAAGAGAGCAATATGCAAAAATGGGCGAAAGAGATTACTGCGGATGCGCAGATCCCGCAGGATAAGTTTTTGGCGTTTTATCTGAATAAAGATGAGCCTAAGAAAGTGGTTTTCTCTGAAAACGTCGATCGCATCAGCGTCAATTATGAAGGAAATTCCTTCCATGAAATTCCATCTCCAAATCTTATGGCGTATTGGGTCGGCGAGTTTAATTTCGACGCAGATGTCGAAAAGATGGTGCTAGGAGATTACGGCTGGTCTACGCTGGTAATCGCCGTGGACGGCACGGACGTGCTAGGTGGGACATCGAGCAATCAAAAGCGCCCGCTTACGTATAAATTTAGCAAGGGCAAGCACAAGATCGAAGCGTGGTTTTTAAATGACGCGCATTCCAGCGAGCTTTTCGTGGATTTTAAAGATGTAGAGCCCTTTTATCGTCAAAAGGACGCCGTAGCCAAGATCCCTGCGGATAAGGACTACGACCTGTGGCTGGGCGCGATCTACGAAAGCGCGCAGATGAATAATCGCGTCAAGCTAAATTTAGCCAAATCCGATAAGCCCATTGTGCTACTGCTTAGCTCATATCGCGCCGTGGAGTGGGAGATCTCAAATCCGCAAAAGAATGAAATTCTAGCCGTGTTAATTTACAACCCCATAAGTAGCGTCCGTGGCGTAAGCGGTGCGCTTTACGTCGAGGACTACAGATACACGGAGGCTGCGGATGGGCTTAAATGCGAGTGCATCTCGGGCAATGTCTTTCACTGCGACGGCAGCGAGATTTATGATATGAACGGGCGCGTAAACGGGATATTTGGCAGAGGCCTGGGGGCGTTTGCCGGCAAGCACGCCGTAAATTCCTTAGACCTACCGGGGCTTGTTATCACTCCAAAAATTTTAGACGAAAGCAAAGCTCGCCTACTCTCGGTAGAAGCGGACCGCAAGAAATGCGAAAGCACACCGATGGATGATGTGTTTAGGTGAGATGGAATTTTATAAGCGTTTGAAAATTGGTAAAATTTTTATATAATTCTTTGATTAGTTTATATTGTGTGGTGGGAGAAATAAATGTCTGAAAATCCAGAAAATCAGAAAATCAGAAAAATCCAGAAAAATCCAGAAAATATTTTTAATAAGCTAAAAGAGATTTGTGAAGGAATTTTATCGATTTTAAAATTGATTTCCTTAATAATGCCCGCATTCTCTATTATTATAGGCTTTGTGTTTGCTATGACTTATATGAGAGATAATGGATTTTTTAGTTATGAAATCTTTAGCATAAATTTTATGTGGGTTTTCTTGCTTGTGGGTATGTTGTTAATAGCCATTCACGGATTTTATATTTTGGGTGCGCATCTACGTATAACTAAAAAAACTGACGATGAAGCTGCATACATTACCTGTATTTTTATAAATATAACTTTAAAAGTTTTTGTTTTTTTAGGGTGTTGTTGTATGTTGTATAATAATGTCGTTTTTATTTATTTAATAATTTTTTGTTTTATCGTATCGATAATTTTATTTATCATATATTGCACTTGTTGCCGTAAAAAGCAAGAATGTATGAAAAAAATTCCTTGGGCTACTGAAATAATATATATAGTCATTTTTATCACTTTTTTTTGTTTCGAAGGATTGCAAGGGGTTGATCCTTCTTTTATAGTATTTGCCATTTTCTTCTTTTTATTTGAAGCATTAATAATTTTTATTTCGTGTGCAGCTATCACTATAGAAAGATTTTTTGAGGCGCTTGGTATAATGTTTATTGCGTTTCATATATTATTTTTATCACTGAGTGTGCCTATTTTTTCGCAATTTTTTAAGGAATCACAATACTATAGCTTCAATTTTATTTGCAAAAAATTTTTAAAGTCTATAAATTTAGCTTCCGATCATGCTGAAATTTATCTAAAAGATAAAAATGAATCTGTTATTAGCGGTAAGTTAATTTTTGATGATGGTAAATATGCTTATGTGGAATTTAATCGCACGATTAGCAATTGCGGCGATGTCGGCGATTCTTGCATTAAAACTATAAAAAAGAAAGTTCCTAGCGAGGATGTTAGCATTATTACCAAAGTTAAAAAAGATACCAAAGCGAGTGTTTCGAAGTAAAATTACAAGAAGCCAAACAATCTAAAACAAAATAATCAAGAATTTAAAAGTGCGTGTTTTCGCCTTTAAATTCCATTCATGCGCATTTTCAAATCCCCTTTTAAATTAAATTTAGCTATACTCCCGCGCAATTTTGCGATTAAGGATTAAATATGAAAGAGATTAAAAGCCTAAGCGAGCTTCAGGCTTTTGCGGATAAAGTTCGCGCCAAAAAGGGCTATCGCGATCCGATGATGTGGGCGGTCGGGCGTGTATTTAAGGGGCGCGCGGAGGGGCATAAAAGCTTAAGCGTGAATTACGCGCACGTAAATTTTAAAGATGGGCTAGTAAGCGCAGCAGTGCTAATCCATGCTCTAACCGAATGCGGAGAGGTCATGGATTTTAGCGGTAGTGAGTGCATTTTGACGCTGACGCACAAAGCCCTAAAAAAGGCGATCGAGGCTTTAAAATTTCTGCAGCCAGACGCCAAAGAGGGCGCGCACAAAAACCTACAGGTGCTGCTTGCGGTTAAAGAGGCGATGAAATCAGACGAGCACGCGAACTTTTGTGCTAGTTTTATCTTTGAGGATGCCGCGCCAAAAAGCGTCGAGAGCGTCTATCTTAAGCTTTATGCGCTTTCGCTAAATCTCTGCGAGCCGCGCACGCTCAATCTAGATGGCGCATTTAGCGTGCTTCCGAATGTCGCATGGGACGAAAACGCTCGCCCGATCGAGCTTTGGTGGCTGCGTGAAAACGAAATTCATTTAAAAATGCAAGGCCGCTATCCACGCATAATCAGCGTCGATAAATTTCCGCGCTATCTAAGTCACGTCGTACCGCCGCAAAACGTTCGGATTTTAGACGATGCGAAGGTGCGTTTGGGTGCGCATATCGCCGCAGGTACGACCGTGATGCCGGGTGCTGCGTATGTGAATTTCAACGCAGGCACGATCGGCAGCGTTATGATCGAGGGGCGTGTCAGCAGCTCGGTCGTCGTGGGCGAGGGCAGCGACATAGGCGGCGGCGCATCGATTTTGGGCGTGCTAAGCGGTACCAACGGCAATGCCGTGAGCATCGGCAAGCACTGCTTGCTGGGCGCAAACTCCGTAACGGGCATTCCGCTAGGCGACCGCTGCATCGTGGATGCCGACATCGCGATACTTGAGGGCACGAAGGTTTTCATCGCGCAAAAGGATCGCGAGGCGCTAGCAGCGCTAAATCCAGGCTTTGCGTTCGATCGTGAAATTTATAAAGGGCTTGAGCTTGCTGGGCTTAGCGGTCTGCACTTCCGCCAAAACAGCCAAAGCGGGCAGATTACGGCAAGCGTTAGCAAGCGCGCGATCAAACTCAACGCGGAACTGCATTAAATTTATAAATTTAAACGCGAGGCGGATTGGCCGGAGCTTTTTTAAGCTGCGTTAAATCTATAACTTAAACGGCGAGTTAAAAAAGATTTGGATGACCTCGCCATACGTCGATTCGAGCGAGCGCATGCGATCCGTCGCAAAATTTCTACTCATAGAATTTCGCGCGGAATTTAAAGAATTTTTGCCGCGATTTAGAAAATTTCTAGCGGTGATTTATGGAATTTACGCCGCTATTTTAACGTAAGTAATTTTGGCGGCTCGCGGATTTGCGCCGCGCAAATAGGTCTTTAAATTTCAAAAAATAGATTGAATTTAAAATTTTAATATGATAGATTTCAAATAAAAATAAGGAGATGAAAATGAAAAAATTTATACTCGTCCTGTTCGGCGTATTTATCTGTAGCGCAGCGCTTGCGGAAGATGCCGATGCCGAGCGCTGCAAGGCTTTGGCGGACGCCGTAAATGGGCGCAGTCACCCAGAGACTGAAGATATAAAGTTAGGCGCGGCTACGTGCGAAGGCGATAAATTTATAGTTTCCATGACCCTAAAAAACGTAATTTGGGATAAAGTAGATCCTAAGATCAAGCAAAATTTTGAGAGAGTTTTGTGCGCTGACAGGCAAAAGGACGTATGCGCGACGATGAAAGCGGGCGGTCTAAATCGCATAGGCGTACGAGAATTTCTGCAAAGCGGCGAAAAAATCGCCGATCTGACCTACACGCGCAGCGATTGCGGCTTAGAGTAAAATTTCAAAGGAAATAAGTAATGGAAGTACCTCAAGCGGCGTATAGCAGAGATAAAATCATCGTTCGCACCGGTGCGATCGGTATCGTTTCAAATGTAATTTTAGCGGCATTTAAGGGCGTCGTGGGGCTGATTTCTGGCTCGATCGCGATCGTGCTTGATGCCGTAAATAACCTAAGCGACGCGCTTTCGTCCGTCATTACGATCGTGGGCGTGCATCTTGCTAGCAAGCAACCCGATCGCGCGCATCCCTTCGGGCACGGCAGGATCGAGTATCTAAGCGCGATCGTAATCGCCGTCATCATCCTCTACACCGGCGGCGTCTCGCTCGTTGAATCGATCAAAAAGATCATTCATCCGCAAGCGGCGAATTATAATGCGGTTTCGCTCGTCATCATCGCCGTAGCCGTCGCGGCGAAATTTAGCCTGGGGCTCTATACGCAAAAGACGGGCGAGCGCGTAAATTCCGACTCGCTCATCGCTAGCGGCGTGGACGCCAAATACGATGCGCTCGTGTCGTTAGCCACCCTCGTAGCGGCTTTGATTTCGCTTATTTTCGGGCTGAGCTTGGAAGCGTATCTGGGCGCGATAATTTCGGCACTTCTAATTAAAACGGCGTACGAAATTCTACGCGATACGATCAGCAAGCTTTTGGGTTCGCGTCCGAGCCTGGAGCTGACGAATGAAATTTACGACGTCGTGCGCGGCTTTGAGGGCGTCATAGGCGCGTATGATCTGATGTTTCATGACTACGGGCCCGACAAGATGGTCGGCAGCATCCATATCGAGGTCGCAAGCGATACGACCGCGGCGCAGATCGACGCTCTTACGCGCCGCATCCAAAACGCCGTTTTTGCGAAATTTAATATCATCCTAGACACCGTAGGAATTTACGCGTTTAATAAAAACGATCCGCGCGCCGCCGAGATCCGCGAACATATCAAGCAGATGGCGCTATCGCACGAGTTCGTTTCGCAGATACATGGATTTTATCTCGATGAGCCGAAACACTCGATTAGCTTCGACGTCATCGTCGATTTCGCAGCGCCAGACATGGAGGCGACGTTTCGCGCGGTCTGTAAGCAGGTACGCGCCGCGTATCCGAACTACACGCTCATCATCACTCGCGATAGCGATTACAGCGGCTAAAATTTAAATTGCTCTAGCGGTTTAAATTTAATCGCGCCGGCTCGCCCCTTCGGCGAAATTTCAGAATTTTAAGCTACAATAGGAGAAATTTATCGCAGTTCCGCGCGGCGCAAATGCCGCAATAAACCGCGAGATAAAATTTGCGCGCAAAACCTGGCAAAAGCCCGCGCGCAAGGCAATGCAAATAGAAATTTAAAAGGAAAAATATGGTTGAAATCAAAGATCTAACGATGCGCTTCGGCAAACAACTGCTTTTTGAAAACGTAAATTTAAGCCTCGATAAGGGCAGGCGCTACGGTCTCATCGGCGCAAACGGCGCGGGCAAATCGACGCTGCTTAAAATTTTAAGCGGGCAGATTGAAGCAAGCAGCGGCGAAATTTTGATCCAAAGCGGGCTTAAAATCGGCGTTTTGGGGCAGGATCAGTTCGCCTTCGAAAGTTTCAGCGTCAAAGACGCCGTGCTTTACGGTAACAAGCGCCTTTATGACGCCGTGCGCGAAAAGACGCAGCTTTACGAGGCGGGCGAGTTTAACGACGAGATAAACGAGCGCCTCGGCGAGCTTGAGATGATCTGTGCGGAGGAGGATCCCGCCTACGAATACGAAACGCGGATCGAGAAAATTTTAAGTTCGCTGGGGCTGAACGACTTCGATAAAAAGATGAGCGAGATCGAGACGAGCAATAAATTTAAGGTTCTGCTCGCGCAGGTGCTCTTCCCGCGCCCCGACGTGCTGTTTTTGGACGAGCCGACCAATAACCTCGATATCGACGCCATTTCGTGGCTTGAGTTTGAGCTAAATCGCCACACCGGCACGCTCGTAGTCATCAGCCACGACCGCCACTTCTTAAACCGCGTCTGCACGGACATCCTCGACGTCGATTTTAGGCGGGTACGCGAATTTAGCGGTAATTACGACGACTGGTTCATAGCGTCCAATCTCACCCTCAAACAGGCGCAGTTCGAGCGCGAGAAAAAGCTCAAAGAGAAGGCGGAGCTTGAAAAATTTATCGCTCGTTTTAGCGCCAACGCAAGCAAAGCAAAGCAGGCCACGAGCCGTCAAAAACAGCTCGACAAACTCGATCTTAGCGAGCTTGCGACCTCTTCGCGCAGAGAGCCTAGCATTTTATTCAAGCCCGCGCGCGAGATCGGCAATGAAATTTTAGAGCTAAGCGGCGTGGATATGAGCTTCGGCGAGATTGAAATTCTGAAAAATTTTAACCTCAAGCTCGCTCACGGCGATAAGATCGGCATCATCGGGCGAAACGGCGTGGGCAAAAGCACGCTTTGCAAGATCATCATGGGCGAGCTCGCGCCGCAGCGCGGCAAGGTACACATGGGCGCCACGATCGAGCCTGGGTACTTCGCGCAGGATACGAATAATAAAATTTCAGGCGAGCTCAAGCTCTACGAATATCTACAAAGTCCGCAGAATAGGGATCTGGATGAAATTCGCAAATGCCTTGGACGTATGCTTTTTAGCGGCGCGGAGCAGGAGAAAAGCGTGGGCAGCCTAAGCGGCGGCGAGAAACACCGCGTGATGCTAAGCAAGCTAATGCTGCAACGCCCGAACCTGCTGGTGCTAGATGAGCCCAACAACCACCTTGATCTTGAAGCGATCATCGCGCTTGGCGAGGCGCTGTATAACTTCGCGGGCTGCGCGATCTGCGTGAGCCACGACCGCGAGCTCATCGACGCGTTTGCAAATAGAATTTTGCACCTCAAAGGAGACGGTGAAATCGTCGATTTTAGGGGCACTTACGAGGAATATCGCGAGAGCTTGGGAGCGAGCGATGATTGAGATCTGCGTAAACGGCGAGCGGCTGCAACTGGCGCAGGATATGAGCGTGAGCGAGTTTTTGCGCCGGCGCGGACACGATCTACGCCTAGTAGCGCTCGAGCGCGACGGCGAAATTTTAAAAAAAGAGGCGTGGGAGCGCACGCAGATCTCAAGCGGCAAAAAATATGAGATCGTCGAGTTCGTAGGCGGCGGCTGAGGTCGGAGCTTCGGGTTATGTTAAATTACGGCAGCCTAGGTTTAAATCTGCGCGAAGGTCGCTAAATTTTAATCGGTATGGCAACACAGCGGCTGGGACTTAAAATTTGCATGCGCGTCGTTAGAATTTTAGGCGATACTGCGGAGCGGAGACATAGCGGCGTTTGGGTTTTTCAATTTATGAGGAAGCCGCGGTGGTCTGGTGCCTGCGGCGAGCTTTTAAATTTTGTAAGCGAATTGAGGCGCGGTAGCCTAACGCAGGAGTTTTAAAATTCGCTCCGCGACGATATAGTTTAAATTTTTATTGCTGCGGCGAAACGTTAATTTGCGTCGCCAGCCGCGGCGGCAGGACGTGGCTTTAAAACTGCATCGGCGCCGTAGGTTTGAGCGTGGGAATTAAAATTTACGCCGAAGTTGCGGGCTTTGAGCGCGAGGTTTTAAAATTTATCCCGAGATCTCTGCCGCCATGCACATTGCGACGCATGCTACGACGTACCGCTTTTTCGTCGGTTGGGCTTGAAATTTTAAATTTAGCCGCAGCGCGGGTTTATTCAGGCGTTTAGCGGCTTTCAAGTTCGGCGGATCGCTTTAGCGCTTTGCGACTTTAAATTTAACCGATAAGCGGGGGATTAATGCGCTAAATTTGGCGGATTTAGCTTGCGCTGCGCGTTCTGTACGGAGTTCATACAGCGCCTCCCGTATTAGCCGAATGCAATGCGTGCATGAGGCTAAATATTACGCGTTAAAAGCACGATAAAATTTTTAGATCAAAATCACGTGCGATGCGCTCGGTACGCCCCGCGTGCATCGCAACTCGCGCCAAGCGTTTGCGCAGCGCGTCTTAGCTGCGTAGATCTCTACCGCGATCGCGTCGCAATACCGCAAATGCGCGCTATGTTCGCGCAGATATGAGGCGCCGCGCGCTAAATCCGAATTTGCGCGATAAATTTAGACGGCAAAAAGATAAAATTTAGGATCAAAATGCAGATAAAACTAAACGGCAAAGCTTACGAAACGGGCGCGAGCGATCTTGAGGGGCTGAAGCGCGAAGTTAAATTTAGCGGCGAGATCGCCGTGATAAACGGCTATGCGAGCGCGCAAAACTGCGCGCTAAAGGCGGGAGATGATCTCTTTTTGCTCGCGCGCGGCGCGGAGCTATCGCCGCAGGAGCTTCGCGAGCTGATGCTTGCTCGTAACGCTCCCGCCGTAAACGAGGCGCTGCAAGGCTCGCGCGTGGCGATCTGCGGGCTCGGTGGGCTCGGCTCCAACGTCGCGATCCTGCTTGCGCGCGCGGGCGTGGGCGAGCTCTTTTTGATCGACTTCGACGTCGTCGAGCCGACCAACCTGAACCGCCAGCAGTACGAGATCGGCGATCTTTACAAGCCCAAAACGGCCGCTCTGCGCGAAAAAATCGCGCGCATAAACCCGTTTGTGCGCGTGCGAACCTTAAACGAGCGACTTACCGCGCACAACGTAGCCGAAATTTTAAAAAACGAGCGTATAATTTGCGAGTGCTTCGACGACGCGGCGGCGAAAGCGATGATTTTTGGCGCATTCGGCGGTACGGATCGCTTTTTGATCTGCGCTAGCGGTATGGCGGGTAGCGGCGATGCCAACGAGATCCGCACGATGCGGTTCGGCAAAAACGTCTTCGTCTGCGGCGACCGCAAAAGCGCCGCAGCTCAGGGCGTGGGGCTGCTCGCTCCGCGCGTGGCGATCTGCGCGGCACATCAGGCAAACGTCGCGCTTAGGCTGATTTTGGGCGAGGAGGGCTAGGCTAGGTCGCTTATCGCGCGCCTGCATTTCTAAATTTACGCGCTTTTATTTATTTCGCTGCTAAATTTAGGCTTTGCGCGATTATTTTTGAAAAGTATAGAGCGTTTCGGCGGCATACAGCGCGTTTTTAAGACGGCGTGAAATTTACCACGCGCCGCGTAAATTTAGCCGCGTCGTATAAATTTAAAGTCGTTGCTCCGGCATAAAATTTTAAACAGCACTTTGAAATTTTGCACCGTATGTGAAAACGAAAATTTAAACTAAAGAGGATAGAATGGACGATAAACTGATCTTAGGCGGCAAGGAGTTTAGCTCGCGCCTGATAATGGGCTCTGGCAAGTTTGATCACGCGATGATAGACGCCTGCGTGCGGCACGCGGGCTGCGAGATCGTCACGCTCGCGCTGCGCCGCGTGAACGAAAGCAAGAGCCGCAATATCTTGGATTTCATCCCCGGCGGCGTCACGCTGCTGCCGAACACCAGCGGCGCGCGAAACGCAGAGGAAGCGCTGCGGATCGCACGGCTTGCGCGTGAGCTGGGCTGCGGCGACTTCGTAAAGATCGAGATCATAGGCGACAGCAAATACCTTCTGCCCGACAACGCTGAGACGATCAAGGCCTGCGAGGCCCTAGCGCGCGAGGATTTCGTGCCGCTTGCCTATATGCACGCCGATCTGTGCGTCGCGCGCGATCTGGTAAGCGCAGGGGCTGCCGCCGTGATGCCGCTAGCAGCGCCGATCGGCTCCAACCGCGGGCTGATGATGCGCGGGATGATCGAAATTTTGCTTGGCGAAATCGACGTGCCGATCATCGTAGATGCGGGGCTCGGCGCGCCTAGCGAGGCCTGCGAGGCGATGCAGATGGGCTGCGCCGCGGTGATGGTAAATACGGCGATCGCCACGAGCGGGGATCTGGCGCTGATGGCGCGGGCGTTTGCGCTCGGCGTGCAGGCAGGGCGCGATGCCTATCTGGCGGGGCTCGGTGCCGTTTGCGAAACAGCCTGCGCAAGCTCGCCGCTAACGGGATTTTTGAGGTAGCAGTTAAGATTTTAAACGCGCTTGGTTGCGCGAGCCGTGTTTTTTGCGTGGAATTTGTATTTCTTGGATTTGTACGGATACATATCGCGCAAGCTCGGCGTGGCAGCCGATAGACACGACGTGAAATTTTAAAATTTCACGTCGTGCAAATTTGCGTACAAAAGGCATGTAGAGCGTGCTGCGCGGCTTGCGATACCGCTACTAGTAGCGCGTAGATTTTACAAATCCCGCTTGCAATGTAGCGCGTCGTCGCAAGATACACAGCGCGCCGTTTTGCACGAAAGGCGGTAACGTAGAGCTCGCGAGCTTGAACGAGCTTGAAATCGCGCCCGCTCTTGGCGCAAAAGTGCCACCGCAATTAGCGAAGAATTTTAAATTTTACGCAGATGAAATTTATTATAGTGCAAGCTCATTGTAGCTTCGGCGCTTTAGCACGCGAATAAATTTTCGGTGCGATCCGCACACCCGCGCTTTTTAGGCAAAGCGGGCGCATTAAATTTAGCGTGCAAGGCGATGAAATTTTAAAATTTCATCGCGCCAAGTAGCCTGATCGAGAGAAACCCGATCGATCAGCGGGCTATTTTAGTATGTCGTATTTGTCGCAGTATTTCCGTAAATAGTCTTTTTCATGGTCTAATGACGGCGAGTCCTTTTTGCCCAGCTCGTAGGCTTTTTGATAGTATTGCGCCGCTCTTACTCTGTCGCCACCTGCTTCAAGGACTGAAGCGAAATTCCCGCACGCTACCCAGCTTCCCGCATCGCAAGCTCTCCTAAAATATCCCATAGCCCGCGTCATATCTCTTTTTACCCCTTTGTCATGTGTATACATATAACCTAAATTGCTGCAGCCGTCTACAACCCCGCCGTCGCAAGCTTTATTATATAGTTCGATAGCCTTTTTATAGTCTTTTTTTACCCCTTCGCCATCTTCATACATTGCTCCCAAATCCGAGCAAATCATATAAACATTTCCATCGCAAGCTTTTTTGTAATAATAAAGCACTTTTTTATAGTCCCTATCGGATGAGTTCCCCCCAAATTTGGTCGGAAGTTTATAAAAAGCGCCGGCGTCACCGCAAGCTTCAAGATTGCCTGCTTTGCATTTTTGCTCATATTGTTTTCTTAGCGATTGAAATTGCGTTTCGCCGAAAGCCAAAGATCCCAACAGAGCCAAACCTAAGATAATTTTTTTCATTTTTTCTCCTTTAAAATTTTTCGTATTACCTCATTTTTCGTAGTCAGATATTGTCAATTTACATAGCTAAAATTTTATTCGCCTCCTCGATTTAAGAAATTTCGCAGAATTATATCCCCCCCTTAACAATCACTAAAATTTAAAATGCAAATAGACACCCCTCATTTTGCAATTTTTTACCTAAATCCTGCTAAAATGCGCTTCTAAACCAAACGAAAAGAAACTTTGCGACGCCTAAATTTACACGCAAAAACGCGCCGCGTGGAATTTAAATGAAAATTTAAAAGGAAAATTTTAAAGATGATGGGAACCGGCTATCTAGCGGGCATGGAAGATATCGGAAGCGAGATAATGCAGGGCACGCTTGCCCTGCGCGAGGGCTTTTGCGAGGAGGCGAGCGAGGCTGACGTGCAAAGGGCGATCAGCGCGAAAAACAGAGGTCTGCGCGATTTTGCGGCGCTACTAAGCGTGCGCGCAGGCGAGCATTTGGAGCAGATCGCGCAAGCCGCAGCGCGCGAGAAGGCGGCGCATTTCGGCAGCAACGTTGCCGTTTTCACGCCGATTTACATTTCAAACTACTGCGACAATCTCTGTGTTTACTGCGGCTTTAACTGCAAAAACAAAATCGCGCGCGCAAGGCTTGATGAAGCGCAGCTAAAGGCGGAGTTTGAGGCGATAGCGGAGAGCGGACTAGAAGAAATCTTAATCCTCACGGGCGAGAGCGAGAAAAACAGCCCTGTGCGCTACATCGGGCGCGCCTGCGAGCTCGCACGGCAGTATTTTAAGGTGATCGGCGTCGAAATTTATCCGCTAAACTCCGCCGATTACGCCTATCTGCACGCTTGTGGCGTCGATTTCGTCACCGTTTTTCAAGAAACCTACGATCCCACGCGCTACGCGCAGCTGCATCTTGCGGGCAACAAGCGCGTTTTTGCGTATCGCTTCGCAGCTCAAGAGCGCGCTATTAGAGGCGGTATGCGCGGCGTGGGCTTTGCGGCGCTTTTGGGGCTCGGGGATTTCCGCCGCGATGCCTTTGCCACGGGCGTGCACGCGTGGCTGCTTCAGCGCAAGTACCCGCGCGCCGAGATTGCCTTTTCGGTGCCGCGCCTGCGCCCGATCATCAATAACGACAAAATAAACCCGAAGGACGTCGGTGAGCGCGAGCTGCTGCAGGTGATGTGTGCGTATCGGCTGCTGCTGCCAAGTGCGCAGATCACGATTTCAACGCGCGAGAGGGCGGGCTTCCGCGACAATGCGATTAGGATCGCGGCGAGCAAAATTTCGGCAGGCGTAAGCGTCGGTATCGGCGGGCACAGCGAGCAGAGGGGCGACGAGCAGTTCGAGATCAGCGATGCGCGCAGCGTAAGCGAGGTCTGCGAGGCGATCCGTGCAGGCGGGCTGCAGCCGTTGATGAGCGAGTATATCTATGTGTGAGGCGCGAAATTTTGCCGCGTGTGTGGATGAAATTTGCGGCGTTAGACGCGAGATTTGCAGCGTCAGGCTCGAGGGCGGATTTCGCGCTACTCGGCGCAGAAGTAAAATTTGTAGCGTAAAATACGACGCCGAATTTTACAGCGCCGCACGCCGTGATAAAATTTTTGGCACCGCGTTAGCGGGTGCGGGAAATTTTGAGTTACAAAATGCGCGTGTAAATTTAAGACCTTGGAACACATACGCGGATTTAAAATTTAAGGGCAGCGCAAATTCCAAGCCCGAGGGCGACTTAAATTCTAAATTTAAAAACGGCGCGAGCTTCGGGTTCCTATGCGGCGGCAACGCGAGGTTGCTAAAATCGAGAAGCTGGGCGAATGCTTTGAGCCTTAGCGCTGCGGCGGAAATTTCAGTCCTTGTTTCGGCGGGCGAAATTTTGAAATATGGCGTGACGGCGGGGATTTCGGCGCTCGCCCTAGCAAGTAAAATTTTAATCCCTAGTATCGCAGGCAAAATTTTAAATTTGAGCGCGGCGCACGGATATTGGGCCTAAAGGAGCGGGCGGATGCTAGATTTAGAGCTTGCTTCGCGCATTACGATCATCACAAATCGCGCGCTCTGCGGTGGCGAGGCGGCGCTGCTTGCGCGCATAGCGGATTTTGCTGCGGCAGGCGTAGGCGAGATCGTCGTGCGCGAAAAGGATTTAGACGAAGCGGCCTATGCGACGCTGTTTGGTAAAATTTTACTCGCCTGCAAGAGCGGGTTTTGTGCGGATACAGCTTGTGCGGGCGGGATTTTTGCAGATGAGGCTCGTGCCGCTAAATTTAGTGAAACCCAAGCTTTTGCGGACGGATTAGACGTAAGCGCGGCCTACGCGGATAAAATTTCGCTCTACGAGCGCAACGAGGACAAAATTTTATTAAAAAAGCTCCATTTAGGCGGAAGCAAAAGCGAGCTTTGCGCGGATACGGCCTGCAAGCACGCCGCTACGGATAAAATCCAGTCTAAAAATTTAGCTTGTGTTTTAGAGGAAATTTCATCTAAAAATTTTACCGGCGCTGCAAATCGCGCGAATGATAGCGCGCCTAGTGAAATTTCGCTTCGCGGCGCTGCAAGCGAAACAAAACTAGCGGCAGAAAGCGTACGGAGCGCAGAAAATGCGGAAAGTATGCGGAGTGCGCAAAGTAAAGAAAATGCGAATGATGTGCATAGTGCAAAAAATGCGGGGAGTGCGTGGAGCGCGCAGTACACGGAAAGCTCGGAAAGTATAGAGGGCGTAGAAAATTCACAGAGCGTGAAAGAGGCGGAAAACTCGCAGAGTGCGAAGGGCGCGCAGAGCACAGAGAGTGCAAGGCGTCTGCCTGCGATCTTTGTGCATAATTTTGCAGATTTTGCACTGCGGGCGGGCGAGAGAAATTTATGGCTGCCGCTCGGGGTTTTGCGGAGCTTCAGCGCGGTGCGCGGCACGGAGTTTTTGCGCGCAAATTTCAAAAAATTGGTCGCTTCCTGCCACAGCGAGGCGGAGGCGCGCGAGGCGCTGGAGCTGGGCGCGAACGCGATCTGCCTGAGCCACATCTTCGCGACCGATTGCAAGGCGGGGCTCGCGCCGAAGGGGCTAAATTTGATCCGCGCCGTGCGTGGGTTTTACGACGGCGAGATTTACGCGCTCGGCGGCATAACGCTGCGCAATTTTGCCGTCGTTCTACGCGCGGGAGCCGACAGGATCGCCGTTATGAGCTCTGCGATGGCTGCGCGGGACGCGAGCGATTTCATAAGAAAATTTAAGAAATGAATCGATCCAAAAACGCGGTTTGTTTCCGTTGCCGCGCCATTGCTGCCGTAATTGCACTGTATGCGGCGCGATGCAAAACACATTTTAAATAAAATCAAAAATGCGCGAAACAAGCGCGATTTATTGCGATTTAAGCCTAAAGTTATAAAATACGAGCGTTTAAGCTTAAGGATATTTTTTGGATAAAGTGCTGCTTGAGGAATCTAAAAAGCCTCTAAATGAACGACGTCGGGCTTTCAAGCAAAAGCTTCGAAAAGGCGCTAGCGCCGACATCTTTGACAATGCGGATTTAAGCGATGCAACGGATCGCAGATCATTAAATTTAAACGATGCAAATTTGAGTAGCAAAAACTTTAAAAATACGAATTTTGATCAAACAGATCCCAAACCGCAAGCCGATTATCTTTGCGGCGCAAATTTTCGAGATACAAATTTAAAAAGCACGAATTTAAACTCACAAGCCGAGGTAAAATTTCAAAATTTAAACCCGGGCGGTGTTTCATCGCGGGGCGCTAAAACTCGAGATTACGATAAAGAGCCGTTGGTCATCAAAGACTATATGCCGATCGTAAATATTATAGCTATAGTAGCGTTGCTTTGTTTTGCCATGTTTATAAATTTAGTATCTAACATCCCCTATGATAGAAAAGTTGCAAATATTTTGCTCACTGCACCTTTGGTTGCTAGGGCTCTTAAGGGTTTTTCGCAGCATTACGGAAGGAAATTTATATTTTTAAACTCAAGCATAAAATGTATAAAATCAGGCGAGCAGCTTGTAATGAAATTTGATGATATTTTATATTTTAAAAAGACTTTCGCACTTGTTTATGAAAGCGAGACACGAAAATATACGGAAACGGAAAGAATTATAGGAAAAACCTGTCTTGCCATATACATACTCGCTTATATTTATGGTGCGATATTTGATGACTCCATGATAGTTTTCATAATGTTATTCTGCTGCATGGGAGCGGTCATCTTTCTTTTTATACCGCAAATGATTTTTCATCTATTTAAGGGCGGCTTATTTTCATGTAGGTTTGTCGATGCTTTAATTATAGACGCGCTTTACAATAAATTTTTTATATTTATACCCACTAATAAAGAATATAACGAGCTTAAAAAATATATGAAATCAAAATTTAATAAAGACCTAGACGCGCCGAATTATCTTTTAAGAGTTAAAAATTTTTAACTCAGGCATTTTTCGAATTTACGAAGTCTCATTCCACGAGCCGCGCGCGGATGTCGCCGAAGAGCAGCACGTCCTTCAAAACGGCGCGATCGGCGTAACCACGCTCGTTTAGGCTCAGGTGCAGCTCGCCTCGGCTGCTCGAGAATATCGGCTGGTTGATGAAAACCACGTAGATCGCTGCAGCCTGCTTATCTGCGCCCGCGCCGTGCCCTTTAAAATTTACGTCCGTTGTGCCGGTTTTCGTATCTGCTCCGCTAGAGCTTGCGCTTGCTGCTGCGCCGGAGTTTGTATCCGTCTCGCTAGGCAGCGCGACGCCAAGCTCGCTCGCGATATTTGCGGCGGCGCTTCCGCGCGGCCTTTCGATGTCGATCCTTCCGTCGGCGCCTTTTGCGCCCGCGGCTCGGACGAAAAATTTATCGCCCGAGTGCGGGATTTTAGAGAAATTGAAAAACAAACTCAGCAGGTCATTCGTCGCAAAATAGGGCAAAATTTCATCGCTTACGAGCTGCAGCTCGCCGCCCGCGCCCTTGAACTTTTGAAATTTTATCGTTTTGCGCGCATAGTCGAAGGCGTAAGTTTTGCGCTCGTTTTTCGTCGTTTTGCCCTTTTTGCGCGAAACCTCGTGGACATAGAGATCGGGCATCAAAAGCCCCGCCACGACGCGCCCCTTCGAGCGGAAGCTCTCGCGCCTTTGTCCGCTCAGGCTGCCTGCGACGCCCTGCGCAACGGCGTCCATCACGATCTCGTAGCGATCGCCCTGCCGCACGAGCCGCGTATTTGCGCTGCCGACTGCGCCGAAAACGCCAAACGAAATCTCATATTTCGCGCTGATCGTCTCGCCCAAAAGCGCGCTCGCGCACAAAATCAAAGTAGCAAAAAATTTCATCCCTATCGTCCTTTCGCTTTGCGGCGCTCCAATTATATGACGCCCGTTAAATTTACGCTCTTTGCGCCGCTTTATCGCATTGTGCTCGCAAAGCTCGCGCGGGAATCTGCGCCGCGTTTGTAAAATTTACCATAAAAAGCAAAACTCGCGCCGCCTATTTCATTTTCTCCATAGCGTGATTATTGAATATCAACTGCCACTCCTTGCCGTCGTGAAAGGCCGCGCCGTGCCCGCCTAAAGACACCGACTGTCGCCGCTTTTATATTTACGACGCATATACGGCTCGGCGCGCGCTTGCCAGAAATCGGACGATTTTATATTTCGTACAGGCCGCTTAGTCGCAAAGCGTGCCTGTGAATAAAATCAAAATTTCATATTGCGGCTATGTTTGTACTTTGCGCTAGCTGCTACGCCGCGCCCGTTAAATTTACGCTCTGCGCGCCGCTTTATCGCATTGTGTTCGTAAAGCTCGCGCATAAAATTTACGCCGTTCATTGCGCTTGCTAGCTTGCGCTTCCGTGAGGCGCCGTTTCGTGCCGCAAATACAGCACGTCGATCGTTAGCAAATCCGCCCAAATTCAAACGGCTCGCGCGGGTTAAATTTGAAAATTTAGTCCTTCCAAAGCCACCATTTCAGCTTGGCTTTGTCGGGACGAGGCGTGCTGGCGTAGTAGCTGGCCTCGGTAAACATAGAGGATGCACCTGTCGTTGCCGCGCCCGAGGGCCTTTGTGCGTTCAAACATCTCGTCCGGATCCGCGCCCTTTAGCGAAGCGATGCCCTCGTAGCCTAGCGCCAACAGATCTGATTCGGTCGCCTCGCCGACATATGGGATTTTCTTAAAATCACTCGCGCCTTTACTCAAATTTTACTCCGATCTTCATTCAAATTTCGCCAGGCTCGCCATTTGGATAAAATTTTAAAACCCCTTGAGAGTGCGGAATTTCAAAATTTCACTCTTGTGAGGCAAATTTTAAAATTTTATCCACGCGGTGCGAAAAATTTTTAAAATTTTATCTCGCCGCCGGGCCACCGCTGCGCTTATGCGCGCCGCTTTTTAGTGTTAAGACGTCCGCCGCCGCGCTCATTATCGGAAATTTTATCCGCAAGCTAGCAGGGAGCTTGGGCGCGGTAAAGTTTAAACGTTTTTAATCCCAAACGGAGTAAATTTACGCTTCCGCCTTGCGCCAAATGCAAAAATCTGATGCGTTTGTTTCGAACTTCAACGGGATGGAATTCTACTCATGCCGCTTTCGCCCAAAATGAGCTCAAAAAAGCGTTTCAATTCCCAACGGGATGGAATTCTACTTGCCGCCGTAAAAGGGCAAGAATTTGCGGTACAGATGTTTCAATTCCCAACGGATTTTGTAAAAAGATGACGACGGCGCTTCGACGTCATCCGAGCCGCCTTTGTGCGATGATTTAATTAAAATTTCTTTCGCGCTAAAACCATGTTTAAAATAATTTTTCACCAAATTCTACGCAGGCTCGAGCGCTAAATTTGACCTAAAATCCGTTCGCAAATTTCGCGAGGATCGGCGCTTTGATAGATCGGCCGACCTACCACGATAAAATCAGCTCCCGCCTCGCGCGCGACGCCCAGATCCGCCACTCGCTTTTGATCTGCCGCACTCTCGCCAAACGGCCGTACGCCCGGGCAGAGCGTGATAAAATTTGCACTCGTGGCGTCCTTTATCAGGCGGCTCTCGAACGCCGAGCAGACCATGCCGTCAAGCCCCGCTTCGTAGCTCATCACGCCAAATTTTCGCACGGCGTCGCTTAAATTTTGCTCGTAAACCGCACTAAATTCCATCTCGTCAAAGCTAGTTAGCGCAGAGACTGCAAGCACCAGCGGACGCGAAGCTAGCCTGTCCAGTCGCTCCATCACGGTAGCCATCGCGCGCTTGCCGCTGCTTGCATGCACATTTATCATGTCGACGCTGAGTCTGGCGATCTCCTCGGCGGCATCAGCCATCGTATTTGGGATGTCGTAGAGCTTTAGATCGAGAAAAATTTTAAAATTTCCAAGCTTTTTTAGCTCCCCTATAAAACCCGCTCCGTCACGCAAATAGGCTCGCAAGCCCACTTTTAGCCAAATTTTATCCGCAAAATCCGCAAGTCCCTCCGCTAACTGTAAGCACTGCTGCTTCGAGCCCAGATCAAGCGCGACGCAGAGCTTCACCGTTTATCCTTACTGCGTACCGCGCCTTTGTTGCCCGCAGGTCTTTTTGAGACGGCGCCTCTGCCGCCCGCAGATTTTTTCGGCGCGATAGAGCTTTTGCGCCCCGCGCTACTTTTGGGCGCAGTATTTTTACCCGAAGCACTCTTTTTCGGCGCCGCATTTTTGCTTACCTTGAAATTTCTATCAGCGCCCTCTCTTTTCGGCGCGGCGTCTTTTCCTCGTTCGCTCGCCTTAAAATTTTTACTTCGCTTGCCCGTTTTGAAATTTTTGCCCGTTTTCTCCGTCTTGAATTTATCTCCGGTCTTGAAATTTCCCTCCGTTTTAAATTTTTTGCTCGCGGCGGATTTTTTGGCGGGCGCACTGCGAGTTTTCAAATTAGCGGGCTTTTTAGACGGTCTGCTTCTGCTTGCCGTAGAATTTTTCGGCGTGCTGCTCCTCTTTGCCTTGGTAAAATTTTTCGTCTCGTCGTCCATATCTGCGGGGATGAAATTTTTCGCCGCAACGTTGCTGTCTGAAATAGCGGAGTTTTTCGCCGCAGCGGGCTTGAAATTTTCGCTTGTCGCTGTGGATAGCTCGGAATTTACGCTTGTCGCCGTATTCGGCTTGGAAATTTTATCCGCCGCGATGTTTACGGGGCTATCTTTTAGCGCGTCCAGCACGCCGTTTATAAATCTTGGCGAGATGCCAAGCTCCTTGGCGGAGTTGATCGCTTCGTTGATGACGATGCCCGCGTCCGTGTCTGTAAAGCGCAACTCATACGCCCCGAGCCGCAGTATCGCGCGCTCCAGAGCCGAAATTTCGGCGAGCTTGAATTCCTTTAAATTTTCGTCTATCAGCGCATCGACCGTGGCGAGATTTTCGCTAGCGCCGCGCAGAAGCGCCAGCGTCCAGTTGCGCTGCTCGTTGCGAATGCGCTTTTCCTCCAGATATTCGTCCGCAAAGTCCTCGCCGCCGCCGTTCATATCCCGGGAGTAAAGCAGCGAGATCGCAGCGAGCCTGGCTTGGTGTCTAGTGGCCATTTTAAGCCTTTATGTTGCGAAATAGACTTAGAAGCTCGATCGCGCCACTCATCGCTTCAAAGCCCTTGTTACCGGCCTTTGCGCCTGCTCGCTCGATCGCTTGCTCGATATTATCAGTAGTCAGCACGCCGAAAGTTACGGGAGCGCCGTATTTTAGCATGGTGCTCGCGATGCCTTTGCTTACCTCGGCGCTTACGTAGTCAAAATGTGGTGTAGAGCCGCGGATAACCGCGCCTAGGCAGACGACGGCGTCGTAGAGCTTGGAAGATAGCGCCTTTTCAAGCGCGATCGGGATCTCAAAAGCGCCAGGAACAAGCATCAGGCTTAAATTTTCCTCCTTGCCGCCGTGGCGCAAAAACGCATCGTGCGCCCCTTCGACTAGGCGATCGGTGATGATGTGGTTGAAGCGGGCGTTGATGATTAGAATTTTTTCGCTGCCTTTAAGAGCAAGCGAGCCTTCGATGATTTTCATGATTTTCCTTTGCGTTAAATTTAGCGCTAAGCTTAGCTAAATTCGCCAAAATTCTAAATTAATTTAAACATCACGGCGCTTGAAATTATGAGAAATAAGAGGGGCGCTTTGTGCGCAGAAATTTTCTCGCGGTGGATGAATACGCCTAGGATCACAGCGCCGATCGTGCCGAGCCCCGTGTATAGGATGTATGCGAGCGCCGCGCCGACGTATTTTAAAGCAAGCATAAATATAAAAAAGCTCGCAATTACGCAGGTGGCGGTTAGTATCCAATCGTACGCACTAGCAGCGTGCTTAAGTCCGTAAGCCCAGCCGCATTCAAAAAACGCTCCGATGAGGATGAAAACAAAGCCTTTGGTGTTCATAAACCGCCTAAATTTTAAATTTGAAGCGCTATTATAACAGGAGCGAGCTTAGATTGAAATTCATCTTAAAATTAATCCTAAATAATAAATTTTATTAATCATTTAGAAATTTTAGGTTATAATCGCTTAAAAATTCATTTCAAGGAGAGAAAGATGTTTAAACTTAGAGAGTTGCCGTTCGATGCGGCGCACAACGCGGTCGTAAGCAAGCAAACCTGTGATTATCACCATGGCAAGCACCACGCTACTTACGTGGCAAATTTAAATAAACTTACCGAATCGGGCGAGTTTGCAGGCAAGGGGCTTTACGAGATCGTAACGGCGGCTAACGGCGGGCTTTTTAACAACGCAGCGCAGGTTTACAACCACGATTTTTACTGGGATTGCATCGCAAAGCCTAGCGAGCCGTCTGCGGAGCTAAAATCGGCGCTAGCGGAAAATTTTGCGGATTTTAAAAGCGAGTTTTTGGCTGCCGCTACGGCGCATTTCGGCTCGGGCTGGGTGTGGCTCGCTTACGATCCGAAATCGGGCAAGCTTTGCATCAAAGCGACCCAAAATGCCGCTACGCCGGTGACCGAAGGGCTCGTGCCGCTTCTAGTCGTGGACGTTTGGGAGCACGCGTATTACATCGACGAGTACAATGCGCGCCCGAAATATCTGGAGAAATTCTACGCAGGCATCAACTGGGAGTTCGTCTCAAGCGCCTACGAATGGGCTAAAAAAGAGGGTCTCGGCTCTGTGAAATTTTATATAGACGAGCTTCACGGCAGAGATTAAATTTTAAAATTTAAGCGGATGCGGCGCGAACGGATGCGGTGATGCTTCACAAAGCCAACGCGACGTCCGTTCGCTTGCGGATAAGAATCATCGCCCGCAAATCGCTTAGACGCACCGCAAGCGACCCTAGACGATAATCGCTGCGGCGCTTACTGCACGCAACCGATCGCTTAAAATTTTAATTCAGAGCTAGCGGCTAAATTTTAAGAGCTTTTCTTGAGATTTAGCCGTAGCAATACCGCTTTTCAATCTATCTTTTAAATTTAAAATTTCATCAAAACTCGAGCGCTAAATTTAATCAAAATTTTAGCCCAAAATCATCCAAAGCCCGATCGCACACATCAGCACCGAGCAGAAAATTTCGAGGTATTTCAGGTGGGTTTTCAGAAGATTTTTTAGCACCGCTCCGCCTAGCGCGTAGATGCTAAGGCAGATGCTTTCGCTTACGCACAGCGTAGCGACGAGGGCGAAGGTGCGCGCGCCGAAAAGATTGTCCGCGTCCAAAAACGGCGGAAAGAGCGCGGTAAAAAATATCCACGCCTTGGGGTTTGAGACCGCGACTACGAGGCCTTGGAAGAAGATATTTTCGCTGCGTTTTTGTTTTTGCAGCTTAAAATTTCCGCGCGCTAAAAAGGTCGCGACGCCCAGATAGAAAATATACGCGCCGCCTAAAATTTTAATCGCGCTAAGCGCCGCAGGGTGCGCAAGCAGAATACCCGCGACGCCGAATACACACGCAAGCGCCACGGCTGCAACGCCCAGCACCTGCGCCAGCAACGCAGGCAGCGCCCCAAGATAGCCGCGCGCGATGCCGAGATTTAGCGCATAGGTCATGTTGATGCCTGGCATCAGCGATATCGGAAAGATCGTAAGGAAAAACAAAAGCATTGCAAACCTCTAAATTGCGGCTAAATTTTAAATTTATCGCGCGCCTGTCGCGGAAATTTTAAGGTGCCGCGGCGAGTGAAATTTTAAAATTCCGCCGCGCACTTTTGCGCTTGTCATCACGCTTGCACGGCGCGCGTAGATAAAATTTTAAAATTCTGACGTCCGCTTCGCTAGACGCGTCAAAGCTTTCTATGGGGCGGGAAGGGGGCTTGAATTGCGAGGTCGCTCCCCTTCCCGCCCCAAACCCCACCTAACCCCCGACGACGCTTTACAAGGGGCAGGCTACGCCTGCGCTGAATTTATATTATAACTGCGGTGCAGTGTCTCGCACCTAGTCGCAGGACCGCCGTGCCGCAAGTTTCAATACAATGTGCCGCACTGCGTAAAAGCTCACGCCGCAGCGTATGCAACGGAACGAATGAAATTTTAAAATTCTATCGCGCCTTGGCATAAAATATATTGCGGCGAAGTGAGCCGCACCGCCGCGGGCAAATTTAAAATTTAAAACTCTCGCGGTTTTAAATTTAGCCGAAAATCCCGTATCCGAAGATCACCGCGATGATCAGCGGCAGGATAAATTTGACGTACAAAAACCAAACTCCCGCGAGCCGCGCGCTTAGATCGCCTTCGTTGGTGAGCTCGTAGATCGCATCCTTTTTCAGCACCCAGCCCACGTAGATGCAGCACAGAAGCGCCGTTAGCACGAAAAAGACGTTCGCGCTTACGAAGTCGAAGGCATCGAAAACCGAGCGCCCTAGAATTTTAACGTCCGCAAGCACGCTGCTTGAGAGTATGCAGGGCAGGTTGCCGAGCACGAAGACGCCGCCGAGCGTTAAATTTACCGCCTTTAACGTTGAAAAGCCGAAGCGCTCCTCGACGAAATTTATGATGACCTGATAGATCGTGATCGATGTCGTAAGTGCGGCGATGAGTAAAATCGAGAGAAAGACCACCGCGACGGCGTTGCCGAACGGCATATGCGAAAACGCGATCGGAAGGCTTTTAAAAACCAGCGACGAGCCGCTGCTCGGCTCAAGCCCTGCGCTAAAGAGCGATGGGAAGATCATAAAGCCCGCAAGCACGGCGATGAGGGTGTTTACGACTGCGGTGATGGTGGCTGTTTGCATCAGCTTCTCGTCTTTATTAAGGAAGCTCGACAGCGTGATCATCACGCCGAATCCGAGCGAGAGCGCGAAAAAGACCTGTCCCAAAACGTCGATCAAAAGCTTAGGCGTGATCTTTGCAAAATCAACGCTGAGGTAAAATTTCACGCCCTCCTTTGCCCCTTCAAGCGTTAAATTTGTAAGGATCACTGCGATGAAGCATAAAAATAGCGCGGGCATTAGAAATTTTACGAATTTTTCAATCCCCTCGATGATGCCGTTTTTCAAAATGTACCAGTTGATCGCTATGAAAACGATCGTGTAGCCGCCGACGCTAAGCGGGCTATTTTCGATGTGATCTGCGTAGAATTTCTGCGTAAATGCGGGGTCGGTGATCCGCGCGGAGAGGTCGAAGTTGCCGCTTACGATGTTTACGATATAGGTTAGCACCCAGCCGCCGAGAACCATATAGTAGGCTAAAATTCCAAACGCACCGATTACGCCCATGATGCCTACGATCTTCCATGCCGGCTTTATGCGCGAGCCGTCCTTTTTAGGCGCTGCGAAGGCATCGACGCAGTTTCTTAGCGCGCGGCGTCCGATGACGTTTTCTACCAAGATCATCGGGATTCCAAGCACGATCATCGCGATGCAAAATATGAGCACGTAGGCGCCGCCGCCGTTTTGCCCGACTAAATACGGAAACCGCCACGTGCAGCCAAAGCCGATCGTGGCGCCTGCGACGGTTAAGATATATGTGAGCTTGCTGCTCCAGGTCTGTCTCGGCACGCTCCCTCCTTAAAATTGCTCTTTTTTGAGCTTGTCGAGGAAGTCCTCGATATTGTATTTGGCGCGGTAAGCCTCGCTGATGAGATGGACTATGATGTCGCCGAGATCGACGACGCTCCACTCATCGCCGCTTTCGATAGCCAAAAACTCCTCGCCGAGCGGCTTGAGCACGCTTTTTAGCTCCTCGATGAGCGAGGCTGCGTGGCGGGCGGTCAGCATAGTGGCGATAACTACGAATTTCGCGATATATTCGCGCCCCTCCATATCGATGATCTGGACGTCTTCGGCTTTCTTTTCGTTTAAAATTTCGGCGATCTTTTCTGCCCTTTGCTTTGGATCTTGCATATCTTTCCTTTTATAAAATTTTATGACCTCTGCTGCGATCTTGGGCGGGATTTCGCCTTTGAAATCTCGCCTAAAACCGCTTGAGCTCGCATCTACGGCAATCTCGATCCGCCTTAGGCCCGCCCACTGCCGCGGGATCTCGTAGCCGGGCCTCGTAAGCACGATAAACTCCGCCAATTTCTGCAGTTCGCTAAAATCTCGCCATTTATGAAGCTCGGCCATGTTGTCGGCACCCACGACGATGTAGAGCTTTGGTGCGGTGTCTGCGCCGCTCGCATTATCCGCGTCATTTACGCCGCCTGTGTCACCGGCACTATTTGCGCTACCCACGAAATTCGCGTCATCTGTATCAGCCATGCAATTTGCATTACCGCTTGGAATTTTGTTTACATTTGAAATTTCGTCTCCAACGGCACTTGAGGCTTTGACGAAGCTTGAAATTTTGCCTGTGACGGCGTTTAAAATTTCACTCTCGACAGCACCTGGAATTTTGACAACGTCTGAAATTTCGTTCCTGACAGCACATGAAATTTCATCTGTTACTGTAATTTCGCTTGCATTTGAAATTTCATTTCGGGCAGCGCTCGGAATTTTGCTTGCGCTCGAAATTTTATCCCCGACGGAGTTTGAAATTTCTCTCATGACGGCGCCGGACGCTCTGCTTGAAGCGGCGCTTGAAATTTTATCCGCGCTTTGGGTTTCGCTCGTCGCGGCTGCCGTCTCTGCCGCGATTTTGCTGTTTCCGCCGTATTTTTCGAGCAGAAATTTCACGCTTTGTATCGTGGGTACCGGGCGGTTTTGCGAAATTTCATAATCGCTTATCTCCACGCCCGGGGCGTCGTTCCACAGCGCGCGGCACCATCTGAGCCGCAGCTGCGGAGGCGCCGAAAAACTCTTTTTAAACGGGTTTAGAAACGACGGCATTATGATCAGCAAGTCGGGCTTCAGGCTGGATAAGATCGCCTTCACCGCGGCGTCGTGTCCTGCATGCGGCGGATCGAAACTGCCGCCGAAAAGCGCGATCTTCACGCGCCCGCTCCGCGCCGTTTCGCGCCGCAAAATTCCGCTTCGCCAAATTTTGTTGCAAAAAATCCTGCGTTTTGCAGCGCGATAAATTTAAAGGGCGTGGCGGCGTAAAGGCTATGACTGCGTCGTAGCCCTTTTGCGGCGGCAAATTTTAAAAGCGCGCCGCCGCGGAATTTTACCCCGCCAAATTTCACTTTGCTAAATTTCATTTTAAGCTCTGAATTTGGCGTCTGGAGCTTTATCTCGTGAAATTTCGTGCCGTACAATTCTGCCGCGCGAGTTAAAAAATCCGTCTCGCGCAATCTAGCTTCATAAAATTTAACGCCGCGCTTTCTAAATTTTATCGCGCAAAATCCAGCGGTTGCGAAGCGGGCGTTAGAATTTGGGTTTTTGTAAGGCTTTCGCACGGGCCGCCTACATATATTTTTCTAAAACGCGTGGGATTTCGATGCTGCCGTCCTTGCGCTGGTAGTTTTCCATCACCGCGATCAGCGTGCGACCGACCGCGAGCGAGGAGCCGTTTAGCGTGTGAACGAGGCTATTTTTCTTGCCGTCCTTGAAGCGAATCTTGGCTCTGCGCGCCTGAAAATCGCGACAGTTGCTGATCGAGCTGATCTCTCTGTATTGGTTCTGCCCTGGCAGCCAAACCTCCAAATCCACGGTCTTTGCGGCGCTAAAGCCAAGATCGCCGCTGCAAAGCAGCATGTGTCTGTGTGGAAGGCCAAGGCTAGCTAGCAGATCACTCGCGCATGAAATCATCTCCTCAAGCATCTTTGCGCTATCCTCTGGGCGCGTGATTGCGACGAGCTCGACCTTTTCGAACTGGTGTTGGCGGATCATGCCGCGCGTATCGCGCCCCGCCGAGCCCGCTTCCTTGCGAAAGCAGTGGCTGTAGCTGGTGAGCTTGATCGGCAGCTCCTCGCTGCGTAAAATTTCATCGTTGAAGAGATTCGTCGCCGTAACCTCGCTCGTAGGGATGAGGTAGAGGTTTTGCTCCTCGTCGTCAACGCGGTAGAGGTCGTCTTTAAATTTAGGCAGCTGACCCGTGCCGTAGAGGATCTGATCGCGCACCAAAAACGGCATATTTACGAGCTCGAAGCCGCGCGAGTTGTTAAATTCGATCATGTAATTGATGAGAGCCATATTCAGTTTTGCGCCCAACCCGCGGATCGCGGTAAAGCGGCTGCCGCTGAGTTTGACGCCGCGCTCGAAATCAAGCCATCTCAGCCCCTCGCCGAGCTCGAAGTGCTGCTTGGGCGCGAAGTCGAACGTGCGCGGATCAAGCACCTTTTTGATACAGACGTTTTCGCTCTCATCCGCGCCAATCGGCACGTCGTCGTCGATGATATTCGGCACGCACGCGGCGATCGCTTCTAGGCTCTGCCCGCGCTCATTTACGAGCTCGCTTAGGCTTTGGATCTTTTGCTTGTTTTCCTCAAGCTGCGATTTTAGCGTGCCTACGTCCTTGCCCTCGCGCGCGGCGAGGCCGAGCTCCTTACTCTTTGCATTTTGCACGGCTTGAAGATTCTCTAACTCCGTCTTTTTAGATTTTAGCTCGTTGTAGGCATCCAGTAGCGATTGCAGAGTTTGCGGCGGGACTTTTTTGGCGATGAGTTTTTTATTAAATTCGTCAAAATTCGTCTCGATAAGTTTTAAATTTATCATTTTCTGCCTCTTTTTGGTAATTTAAATTGCGACATTTTAACCAAAGTTTGCTTTAAATACTCAAAATAAACCCACATTTAAGCAATACGGATGAAAAAAAGTGATACAATTCCGTAATATTTTATTATGAAAGGTATTACATGAAGGCAAAATTTGCTTTTTTAGGAATTTTCGCGGCGAGCCTTGCATTCGCGCATTTTGGCGTTCTTACGACGGATAAAAATGTCGTAGAGGATCAAAAAGATGCTACTTTAAAGCTAAATTTGGAATTCTCCCATCCGTTTTTACAGGAGTCTATGAATCTACAAAAGCCCACAGAATTCGGCGTTTTTATTGACGGCGAGAAAAAATCGCTCCTAGGCAGCCTAAAAGAGCAGAAAAAGGGTGAAAATTCCTATTTCGCGGCGGAATTTAAAGCTGACAAGCCATCGCTTTTGGCGTTTTATTTCGATCCGAAACCCTATGCCGAGCCGGCCGAGCGCAAGATGATCCGCCATATCACCAAAACCTACGTCGATGCTTACGGCGCGGGCGAAGGCTGGGATAAGCCGCTCGGGCTAGAGGCGGAGATCGTGCCGCTAGTGCGGCCTTATGCGCTGTATGCGGGAGAGATATTTAGCGGAGTTTTTTTACTGCACGGAAGGCCCGTTCCGGGCGCGGACGTGGAGATCGAGCTATATAACGATAAGGGCTACAAAGCCCCTAGCGAGGCGCATGTCACGCAGGTCGTTAAAACCAACGGCGCGGGCGAGTTTAGCTTCGTGATGCCGGTTGCCGGCTGGTGGGGCTTTGCGGCTCTTAGCGAGGAGGAAGCCGCCAAAGGAAGCGAGCAGCCCGTAAATGAGCTGGGCGCCGTGCTTTGGATCAAAGCAGACGAGCTGAAAAAATAGGGGAGCGGCTCGGTGAGATCTCTTTTTTCTGGCGAAATTTGCGTCGCTGCGGATAAATTTAAATTTACGCTTTGGCAGGGCTTTGAAATTTTATTTTCGCGCGTTTTGCTTTTGGGTGTAAAATTTCCAGCGAATTCTGCGGCTGAAATTTTACGGGGTAGAATTTTGTCGTTTTGCACCCGCGCACAGTCTGCGTCTCGGGGTTTGGTTAAAACTTTACGGAGCAAAATTTCGCCGAGTAAAATTTTAAGTAACGGAGCTCTGCTGCGTGGAATTTTGCTTGGTAGGAATCCGCTCTTAGTAGCTTCGAGTCGTAAAATTTCATATCCATGGATTTACGAGCGTAAAATACCAGCACGTAAAATTTCGTTTTTTGAAATTTTGCAGGCTCTGTTTTACCGCGGGAGCGTTGCACCGAGATCGATCGGAGCCTCAAATTTTACGTCGAGAAATCTACTTGCCGCTTCCGCAAATACGGCAATTAAAAATTCTTGCGCCGTGCGAGCCGTAAAATTTATCAAATTTACCAGTTCCGTAAGCGGTTCCGAGACCGCTCCGAGTTTTGCGCTAATAGCCGCCGCAAATAGGACGCAAGCCGCGAGTTTTACAGCCGCAAATTTTGCCGCGATTAAAGCCGTAAAAGCAAGACCTGTAGTAATCAAAGCGATTATCACAAAGGTCGCAAATGCCTCAAATTTAGCTAGATCCCGCGTTTTTGCGCATCTGAAAAACGGGGGCTATTTAAAGGAGGCGAGCCGTGCACATTAGCGAAGGAGTTTTGAGCGCGCCCGTGCTGCTCGCAGGCTGGGCGGTTACGGCGCCCGCGGTAGCGGCGATTTTATGGCGCGTAAGGCAGTCTGAGATCCCTAGGATCGCATGTTTTAGCGCGCTGTTTTTCGTCGCCTCTTTCGTGCACCTGCCCGTGGGCGTCAGCTCCATGCACCTGATGCTAAGCGGGTTCGTGGGCGCGTTTTTGGGCTCGCGCGCGATCTTGGCGATTTTCGTCGCGCTTTTTTTGCAAGGGGTGTTTTTCGGCTTCGGAGGGCTTAGCGTGCTCGGCGTAAATACCGCAGTCATCGGCTTTCCAGCGGTTTTGGGCGGGCTCTTTGCCGCCGCCTCAAAAGCGCAAGAGCTAAAAGCGCGCACGCAAAAAATTTATCTATTTTTGGCGGGCTTCGTGCCGATCGTCTGCTCGATGCTGCTTCTTGATCTCGTGCTTTTCATCAGCGGGCGGGAGTTTTTTGCTATCGCGACGCTTATCTCGCTCGAAGGCGCGATTCTAGCTGTTTTGGAAGGTATTATCACTCTTTTTGCGCTTAGCTTTATTGCGAAATTTTACGGCGGACAGAGACAATGAGAGCGCTATTTTTCTTAGCGATTTTGAGCTCTTTTGCATTTTCGCATGCGCTTCATCTTTTCGCGACGCAAGAGGGCGATAGGGTAGCGATTTATAGCTATTTTTATAAAAATTCCCCTTGCATAGAGTGCGAAGTTTTAATCAGTGCGGACGGGCGTGAAATTTTGCGCACTAGGACCGATAAAGAGGGACTTGCGAGCATAAAGATTCCAGCTAAAAATTTTACTATTCAAATTTACGGGGGTGCAGGACACGGCGCGCAGATGGAATTTAGCACCGAGGACTTTGCGCTGCAGAATTCCGGTGATCCTGAAAATTCCACGCCGCAAAATTCTGAACCTCAAAATTTAGACGCCGCTAAAAATTCCGCGCCCGAAGGCAGCGCGCCCGAAAATATCGCGCCAAAAGCCAGTACGCCTGAAAATAAAATTTCAAGTGTTTCCAAACCTTTGCAAAATTCAGCCTCGCAAAGCATCTCGCCGAAAGAAAGCCCTAAGAGCGATATTAGGAGCATGGCGTTTCAAAGCCAGTCCGCCGAGGCGCCTAAAATCGCGCTTTGTTTGGCCTTGATTTTCGGCTTTTTTGGCTTAATGTGGCTAGCGAAAAGAGCGCGCAAATGAGCCCTGCCGTATCGCTGCTCGTGTTTTTCATCTTCAGCTTCGGCGTCGGACTTAGCGGGCAGCTTTATGCGGCGTTTTTTGCCCCGCCGCTACTTCTTTTTGCGCTTAAAATTTCGATTGCACGCGCGGTCTGCACAAGGCTTGCGGTATTAAATATCTTTGCTATTTTAAGCGCGTTAAGCCCCGCCATAGTCAGCAACTACGAGCTTGCGGGCGTGATATTTTTGCGCGCTAATTTGATAATGGCGTTTGCGATTTTGCTATTTTACGGCAAGGACGAATATTTTTTCGCGCGCGGATTTTACGGGCTCGGGCTCGGCGAAAAGCTAAGCTCTTTGGTGTATTGCTGTGGGCGATTCGTAAATTTTTTACGCTCGGATCTCGCGAGACTGCAAGTACTTTTGCGCATGCGCGGATTTGTAGGGACGAGCGGAATTTTCACTTATAAAATTTATGCGAATTTGATCGGGATTTTAGCGATTTCGGCACTTGAGCAAGCAAGGAATTTAAGCTTGGTGATGAGCGCGCGAGGGTTTTGCGGTAGGCTATTTTACGAACGTCGCGAGGGCTTGAGCATCTCGGAGGCGTCATTTTTGGCGTTCGTGCTGGCGTGCGTATCTATTAAAATCGGAGCTATCTTATGAGTTGCTCGCTTAAGGCGTATGGAATAAGCGCTAAAAACGGCGAGCGAGAAATTTTTCGCGGCGTAAATTTGAGCGTAGGGCATAAGGAAAAAGTAGCGATCTTGGGCGCGAACGGGCAGGGCAAGACGAGCCTGCTTCAAATTTTAGGCGGCCTAAGGCAATGGGGCGAGGGTGAGATCGAGCTTTTCAGCGAGAAGCTTGAGTGTGTGGAGGATTTTGCAAAATTTCGCCACGAGATCGGGTTTTTATTTCAAAACAGCGACGATCAATTTTTGTGCGCGAGCGTGTTTGAGGACGTCGCATTTAGCCTGCGTGCGCAAAATGAGCGGTTAAAACGAGCACGAAATGTGGAGCAAAGGCGTGGAATTTTTTCTAAATTTTTTAGTCGTAAGGCGGAAATTTTAAGGCAGGGCAGCGAAAACGATCATCTAAAAAAGCTTGAAATTTTAAGTGAAGAGCAGATCGAGCGCAAGGTGCTGGAGACGCTGTGGCGCTTGGGCATCGAACATCTGCGCGAGCGAGTGCCCTTTCATCTAAGCGGCGGCGAGAAAAAACTGGTGGCGCTTGCGGGTGCGCTGGTGTGCGAGCCTAGGATACTGCTACTGGACGAGCCTACGACGGCACTTGATGAGGCGATGCAGGAGCGCGTGGCGGGGATCTTGGCGGGGCTTGACGTAAGCGAAATCATCGTTTCGCACGATAAAAATTTCATCGATAAAATCGCGGATAAAATCTATTATTTAAAATCTAACGGGCTATATGAAAGCCCATGATAAAATCATAGATAAATTTATCGTTTAAAATCAAGAGGCTTGTACAAGTCCATAATGGCGACCCTTGCGGGATTTGAACCACGCGTTTTCGCACTGAGAATGCAACGTCCTGAGCCACTAGACGAAAAGGTCAAGAAACCGCATTATAGCGACAAAAACAAAATTTTAGATAAAATGCCGGCGGCGGTGCAAGCGCAAATCGCTTATAAATTTAAAAGCCGGCGCGGCATAGAGTAAAATTTGCAACGTAAAATTTTATGATTTGGCTGAAATTTTATATATGAAAAAAGTCTAGCCGATCTTTTCCATCGCCTTGTTTTTAAACGCTACGGGATTAGCGATAAATTGGAAACTAACCGCAGTGCCGCCGGTACCTCGCACCACTATGGTGCCGAATTTTAAAATTCGTCCCAAGATACTCTGCATTACGGATATGCTTTCGATTTTTTCATATTTCAGTTCCACCGTTTCACGACTAATAAGACCCTTTTTGCCGATTATACGCTGATTTGTGATAGCGAGCTCGTTTGTTTTTAAAACAATAAACCCGTGAATTAGCGCCGCTATAAAACCGCCAAAGCATATGAATGAAAGTCTATCGTCTTTATTTATGATTCCAACTATCGCGGGAATTAATATGATGATAGCGGAGATAAAAACCGCCCGGTGAATTTTGGCTTTAGCAATCACATTTTCGCCATTTAGAAGGTTAGACTCTACGTAACCCATAAATATCCTTTAAAAGAATTTTAGGCTTGAATTATATCCCCGCCCCATTAATCTCGACTTAAATTTTATGCGGCAGCGGCTTGTGCAATGGCGGATTGGACGATTGGGATTTGCGCGTAAATTTACATTAAATTTTACGCGGGCGGCTGCGAAATTCAGCGCAAAATTTATAGCAAAATTCTGCGAACGAGGCTTTTAAAATTTTAAATTTAGCGGCGCGAAACTGCTCCGCTCGCGGCCTGGCGATCGCCCTGTGCCGCATAAATTTTATCAAAGCCCTAAGGCTTAATGAAGCTTGCGGGGTAAATTTATAAATGCGCTAAATTTTATAGCCGTGCAATACGTTTTAAATTTTTAGCGCTCGATATGCAAACTCGCTGCGCTTGAAGCACGCCCTTGCATATAGAATTTATTAGCGCAAAGTACGAAAATCGGCTAGCGTGCGCAACGAAGCGAAATTAAAATTTAAACTTGATAGCCTAAATTTGAAATTTTACAGCCGCTCGCTCTAAAATCCGAGCGCTTTTTGAATTGCGAGCGTCTGCGCTACGACGCGCTCTAGCTGCTGCAAATTTAGCATATTCGGTCCATCAGAAAGCGCGTGGGCGGGATCTGGGTGCGTTTCGTAAAAAAAGCCGTCCACGCCCACGGCCGCCGCCGCTCGTGCAAGGTACGGCACGAAGCGCGAGTCGCCGCCGCTCGTAGCGCCGATACTAGGCATCTGCACGCTGTGCGTAGCGTCGAAAATGACCGGCGCAAACTCGCGCATAATCGGCAGCGAGCGCATATCGACGATCAAATTTCCGTAGCCGAAGGTGCTGCCACGCTCGGTGAGCCAAACGCCGTGGCGGCGTGCCAGATCGTGCATCTCTTCGCCGCTTGGCTGTGGGGCATTTTGTGCAGCACTTATCGAGCTGTCTTGCGCGTTGCAAGTATGAGATAAGTTTGGCTGCGGCGTGTTTTGCGCTTCGTTATCGCTTTGCGCGGCACAAGGTGTCGCCGTACCTTTAGCAGCATTTTCGGCACCACTTTTAGTGCCGCAAGTATGAATAAAATTTTGTGCGCCCGACTGTGCGCCGCAAGAATTTTGCGCGTCTAACGCCAAAGATCCGCTATCTGTACTGCTTCGAGCGTCGCTCGGCGCACCGCAAATTTTGGCATCGTCGGAGCAGGCGCTGTTTTGAGCGGCCTTTGTATCGCTAGATGCCGCGCCGCTTTGCGGAGTATAAGCCCGTGCGCTGCGGGTTTGCAGCACCTTTTCGACGCTGTGTTTCATCACCTGTGGCGATAAAAACTGACCTTTTTTGATGTTTACTACCGCTTGCGTGCTGGCTGCAGCGACGAGTAGGTCGGTTTGGCGGCACAAAAACGCAGGTATTTGCAACACGTCGGCGACGCGCGCGGCGGGCTCTGCTTGGTAGCTTTCGTGGATGTCGGTTAAAATTTTATAGCCGAACTTTTCCTTTACTTCGGCTAAAATTTCACAGCCGCGCTCAAGCCCCGGGCCGCGGAAGCTTGAGATGCTGGTGCGGTTGGCTTTATCGAAGCTACTTTTGAAGTAAAATTCCACCCCGCTTATTTCGTTAAATTTGCGCAAACTTTCCGCGACTTGCATTATCAGCTCGCGGCTTTCGATCACGCAGGGTCCTGCGATCAGTATCATGAAGTATCCTTTTTTAAAATTTGCGTGATTTTAGCGAAATTTTACTAACTCTTAATAGGGCTTGCCGAAAAATTTTTCGTAATGCTCGTAAAAGCGCTTGTAGTAGGGGTTTGAGTAGCGCTTGCGCATGCCGTAGTTGTAGCACTCGATCGTATCTTTGATATTTTTGTCTTTAGCGTTCCAGCATTTGCGTAGGATTTTGGCGCATTTGGTGAGGTTATACATCGGGTTGAATATATAATCTATCTCATTTTGGCTGAAATTTACGGCGTTTAGCTGCCCGAGTCCTACGTCAATGCTAAATCCGTCCTCATACAGGTACTTGGCGATCTGTACTGCGTAAATTTCGTTTGCCGGTATTATCGTAACGACCCATTTGCTGGAATTTAGGCTGTAGTTGCTCGTTTTGATCTGCACGTTTTGATTGCGCAGGCCGGCGAAATAATCGGCGTTTGCTTTGTTCGTCAAAAACGAAATCGTAAAGGGCTCGAAGTCGCTTTCGATTTTGACGATGGTGTAGAGGATCTCGGGCTTTACGCCTTCGTTTTGCGCTACTGCGGCGATGGCGTTTACGATCTCGTTCGGCGAGTAAGCGGGGGCTTGAAGCGCTAAAAACAGGGCGAAAACCAACTTTTTCATCTAAATTTACCGAGCCTTTGATAAAATTTTATGTCGCAAGTATAGCACAATTTCAGTCTTTTCATCATTGTTTAAGTGAAAATTAATCGTATTGGATATATAATCACATTTCTTTTTTAAACCCAAACGGTCGCTTAGCTCAGCTGGTAGAGCGCCACCCTTACAAGGTGGATGTCGCAGGTTCGATCCCTACAGCGACCACCATTTTGAAATCCTTGGATTTCATACTTCTTTAGCACTTGCGCTGCGAGTGTGATTTTTGGTGCGACGGTAGTTCAGCTGGTTAGAATGCCGCCCTGTCACGGCGGAGGTCGTGGGTTCGAGCCCCATTCGTCGCGCCACTTTCTTACGATGTCTTGCTAGCTCAGTCGGTAGAGCATCTCACTTTTAATGAGGGGGTCGTTGGTTCGAATCCAACGCAGGACACCATCTATCAAATTTCCCCCCTATTTTTAGTTTTTTGATTTTTTTAAAAGCCCTGTTTTACGGCTTTTTCAAATTTTTTCAAAAAAATTTCAAATGTTAAAAACGCTAGATTATACAGGCGGTTTAAGAGAAACTACTATATATTAAAAAATGTATAGTAGCTCTTAAGCTTGCTAAGCTCTTTGGAAACTTTTATAATTTGTCCTATGAAACTATATGAAATTTTAAAGGATAAGTGGTTATGAAAGTTTTTTCTAAAATTAAAGACGATCCGGCTTTTAAAACGGATCCCGATAAAGTCATCAGAAATTTCTCCCTGCCTCATCGCAAAAACACTATGGTGGAAATGATCGATGAGCATATAGCAGTTAGATTTTACCGCTCATCTACTAAAAAGGGAGAGCAAACAATCCATAGGCACTATCACTATTGCATAGGCGGCAAGCTGATTAAGTCTTTAGGTAATGTAGATGAGATAAGCCTAAGCGAGGCCAAAGAAACTCTTAAAGGTTTAATGATAGATGATTCTGCTAAGCTGACTCCTGCTAAAAATACTCTGGCAAGCGTTTATAGACAGTTTCGCAGACATAACGGCAATGTTGCATTAGCAACCTCTAAAAGACGAGATATGAGCTTTAAAGCTTTAAGGGATATTTGTGACAAAGATATAAACAAGATAAGCAAAAAGGATATTATGCCGATACTGGATTATTATTACGATAATGAAAAATACGCTTCCTTAGAAATTTTATTCAAACTCATTAAAAGACTATTCAGATATGCTCGCATAAGAGATATTTCCAAAAATCCATTATTTGCAGAAGAGGTGTTTAAGGACTTTTATAATATACCTCGCCATAGCGAATACCCATATATAAAAGATGACTTGGATTTAACCGTACTTATTAAATTTATCATGAACTATCCTCATCAAATAGGTGTTAAGAATGCTTTGATCTTTGGACTGCTTACGGGGCTAAGAAGCTCAAATGTAAGAAATTTAACCCATGAGCATTTAAAAGTGGGCGATGATGGAGAATACTACTTACTATTCCCGCAAGATGAGAATAAGGTAAAAAGCAATGGAGATGAACATCTTGGACTTCCTAGAGAAGTAGGGCAATGGCTGCAAAGGTTACACGCTCATAATAGCAGCTGCTTGCTATGCTTTGCCAATACGCAAGGAGAGGTACTAAGCGATATGACTCTAGTTAAAGCGCTTAAAACCTATGCTCCCGTAATAGCTAAGAATAGACTAGTTTTTCACTCTTTTAGAAAGATACTAGAAACCTTTGCATATGAAAAAATACATGAGAACAAGCTGGATCCTTATAGCATTGAACGTACCCTTTTTCATGCACAAAGAGAGATACAAAAGATTTATAACAAAGCTACGAACGTTGAGAATACTCGTAGGGTTCTAACATGGTGGCTAGGTTATTTAAAGGGGCTGGGGTTTAAATTTTAAGGGGAGAGAGGGGGAGGGCTAAAGGTATTATTCCTACTATGGATAGCGTCCTTGAGTCTATATGCTTATGTACTTTAGAAATTTCCGGATAAGCGGAAAAACAGTAAGATAGAGAGTTAAAGCAAATCTATCCGCAGTTTGTCATTCTACAGCTTACCGTAATTGGGGTATGAGCCGCCTTATCCTCTTAAAAAAGCACTTACTTTCCCTCCCTTCTCGTATATTACTTCATCACTACTCCTTTCCTAAGCGCTCGCCCTAATTTTAAGTGCATTGCCTCCTTTTGAGCACTCGTCTTCTTTCTTTTGATACTGAAGGTAAGTGCTTGCGAGGATAGGGCCACGATAGATTATATAAATTCTGAAGCATTCCCATTCTTTTTTGGCCTTATGCTTTTTACTAGGAATTTCTTGCATATTGCATATTAGCTTTCATATCTTTTAATGCTCGGTTTACCAGGTTGCCTCATTGCCTTTAGACCCAAGTTTATTAAAATAACCTCCGTCTTTTAAAAACAACTCACACCATTTTTTTTCTTTTTCAGCTATATTGTTTTCATAAGGTATTTTTGAAATATCTTATAACGTTTTTACTAAGGAGAAAGAATGTTTTATATGTTAAAAAGCCTTTAGGCTTTTGAAGTAGCCTTTAAAGTTTATATATTATGGTTTTTCGATGGGTTACGTTATCGGTAATGTTTTTATTGATAAGCTTAAACGCTTATCAAGCATTCTTAATCTTTAGTTCCCCGCTGGCGGTTTGGGGTAATAAGAAAAATCGCAGAGGTGCGTTATAGCTTCGCACATTAATCTAAAAAGCTTCTGTTTTAACTAAATTCTAAAGATGTAACGTCTTTTTGCCCCTAGAGTTTTTTCCCTAGATAGCCTTCTTCTTCGTTTTATTTATTGCCTAAGTGCATTAAATTTGAAAAAGGGGGGCTATCTGAAAAGCCGCGTGGAGGTAGCGCCTCCGTTAAAGGTTACGGGGCTTGCCTCGCTCGTCGCTAGCGGAGCATTTGCTCGTCTGCTACCGCCGTTGCGATTATTCCTTGTAGGGATATTATATTGCATAGGCGGAATTTTATATATCTAGTGGATAGAATAAATTTTTTATTTCTTTTAGGAGTATTTTTTGCCTAGTACTATATTATAAATAGTATTTGATCTTAATATATTTTTATCGCTTGCGGGGATATTATTTACCAAAGTAGCTCTTTTATCATAGATAGAGCAACCTCTTAGCCTATCCATTTTAAGGATATTTTTTATGTGTAGCCTTGCTTTTGATATTTTGGGCTTTGCTCTAATAGAATGCTTGAGTATCTAAAGGATATTGAAGATATTTAGGTATGAAGTATTAAGGGTGGCAACCCATCATTTTTTAAACACTCTCCCATATTTTAAAAGCCTTTGGCTATCTTAATACTATATAAGAAAATAGCATGGCCTCCTTTATACTTTTAAAGAAGCCTCTAAGCCTTTAGACTTTTTATCTGCAAATGAAAGTAAAAGAAGAGATTAATAAATTTGAGCTAAGAAGCTTTTAAGATCTTTCTAATATAATCCCCTTGTTCATAAGGACGAAGAAGGCTTTAAGCTTTTATCTGTTTTTATTTGTTCTCTGCCTTAAAGAACAAACATCTTACAGATAGGCGCTTAAGGCATTTAGTGAAAATGTATTAATCAACATCTTTAAGATTTTAAACCTTGAGCTGCTATAAGGCTTAAGCTAAATTTCTTAAGGTTTGAAACTTCTTAACTCATTTTTGCTTATTATTTAAAGTTTCCTTAAGAGACGACAAATATTTTTATATAGTTTTTTAAAAGACTATATACTGATATTCTGTAATCGAGTGTTCGGGGGAATTCTGAGGGTTGTAAAAATTCAACGCAGGACACCACTTTTATTACTAATTAAATCGCAAATTCTATGATTGATCGGTTATATCTAAAAAACCAAAAATAAGTAAGGATATAAAATGAAATTTTTTCTCATCATAATTAGTATATTTCTTTATATTTATATTATTCTTTCGGTGCTAAGTTTTTCACCTTGTGATATTAACGATATGTTGAGGCAAAACTACAATCGTATGGAGCAAAAATGCAGATTAAAATTGATACGACGGGCTAATAATGGCAACAGCGGGGGGCATAGGCGACTTTTTTATTTTTATGAGCGATATTTTTTAGATAGATATTGTGTAGATAAAAAGGCGCAGCAAGAATTAGACAAAGAAGAGCTAAATTTTATTAAAAAATTTCATTCTGGAAATTTAGATCTATGCACAAATAACGACTTTATAGTTGGTTTATTAAAAAAGTGCGTTTTGAGGGAGGGAAATTTCACATTGTGTACCGAGCGGATCGGAAAGGAAAAAGAGATTAACATGGATGAAGTCATACATCTATATTACACGGATAAAAAACCAAAAGAATAAGAGATTTCATGAAAAATAAAATTTACTTTATTGCCGCCGCTATAATATTATTTGCGTGGATATTTTATCTATATAAAGAGCAAAGCGCTTCTTGCGATATAAAAGATCTTTTTATGGGCAATTCTGAAATAACAAAAGAGTGCAGAATTGCTATAATAAAGCAATTTGAAAAGAACGGTAACCCGCGCGCATATAAAAGGCTGAGTTTGGTTTATGGAAAAATTTTAAGCGAAAAACCGACAGAAGAGGTTTTAGATGAGCTAGATCAAGAAGAGATAGAATTTTTGAAAAAATTGTATACTGATTCAAAAATTTTATCTAAAGAGTTGCCAAGCAGAAAATAATCAATTTTATAAATATAAATTTGTCATAAAGATGGCTAAATGTTTAATAAAGAATGAAAAAAGGACGGTGATTAATGTATTTAAAGCTTTTATACCAAAATTCAACGAATTCTGATAAATTCAGCATTAATTCGTTTGTCGGAAAATTTATCTATCAAAAAACTTGGTCGGATTGCGACTATTGGAAGTTGGATAAAACTTTAATGCAGATTTTGAGCTTTTATCATAACAAAACGCTTCCAAAAGAAATTTTCATCGCAATACTAGCGATATTTAATGATGTTATCGGCGTGGAGGACAAATCGGAAATTTATGTAAGCAATATATTGTGTGCGAAAAACAGCGACGGCGTAGTGCCTAGCATATATGATAGATTTGAAAGATTAAAGGTTCTGTGCAACAGCATCGTATTCAAAGAAAAGCTTGACAATAGCGGTTTTTGGTATGCTCCAAAGGATTGATGCAATGAATCTTGTAAATTTTTATAGAAATACCGCATTTGATGATAGATATGATGCAAATTCCTTTATAGGTATGATTTTGGATAATAATCTATGGTCCGATGATGAATATTGGAAATTAGAAGCTGATTTAAAAAAGATTTTGCGGCATTATAAAAACAAAGAGTTGGACCCAGAAATAATGCAAGGCATTATTTCTATCTCTAATGATATATTTCTAAACGGAAGTTGGCGCGACGTAGATATAGACGCAAAAAGCGAATGTTTTAAAACGTATAAATATCAAGAAGATACAAAGCCGAATATTTTCGATAGATTTCGCCGTATAAAAAGCTTATTATTAGTGGTTGCGTCAGGGGATGAAAATTTTTATAAAATCAAATTTTTCTATGAAAATTAATATAAATGATCTTTGCTTCGCAAATAAGGTGTATAATTTAGCAAAAGCAAAAATTACGGTGGGTAAAGATGAAAAAGTTATTAAATTTGAAAAATAGTAGTTTAAGGCTGAGCGATATAAATTTTAGCAGCTTCAGCGCTTCTAAAAACTGGATCGGTTTCTTTGAGATCGAAAGCAAGGGCTGGCTAAGCGGAGTAAATTTAGCGATAAAATTATTCGATAACTTTTTTAGAAAATATAGCGATGAAGTATTTATCGTAAGCGCTCTAATGTGTGATGATAAAGTATACAAAAAATATAAAGCAATCTCGCAGGTAAAGCCGTTATACGATAAATTTAAAGATCTTGGAATTTTGCAAGAACAAAATGAGTATTTTTCTCTAGCTAGAGATAAAGAATATCCGTTGCCCGCTATGTGCATAAGAATGGACATTCTGAAATGGGACGACATAAAAGAGCTGGCTAAATTTTTAATGTGCTATGATTATTCGATAAACGAATGGTGTTTTATAGTTTTTCCGAGTTTAAATTTAGCCGTCTATCCGCATGATAGCAAGGGTTTTGGCTGTATAGGGCTAAACGACGAGATTAAATATGGAATCAACTTTTTAAAATTTTGCGAGAAAAACAGCAAGGCAAAAGTGACGATAGATAAAAAAGAGGTTAATTTGAACAAAGCGGTTTTTCTTCTGCCTAAAAATAATGAAGAGCTATTTTCCAGAGTGCAAGAAGCAAGAGAGATAAAAAGAGGAACTTTGTATGCCGATCCGAATTTAATTAAATTTATTGCTCTTAGCGGCTCAATCAAAGATCTGAAAATATCGCAATTAAAGCAGCTATTGCGCGAAGGCCTGATCTATCTTGACACAGGAATATTTTTTATCAAGAATCTTAAAAGAGAAAGAATAGCCACAACAGAGAACATTTTAATTAATTCTTCAATATATCAAGGCTTAAGCGATTTTGAGTGGTCGATCAATGAAGTGGAGATCAAAAATCCAAATTTAAAGGAAGATGATTTTATTAAAGAATGCCTTTTATTTTTGAAATTGGTAAAGGAAAAGATCGAAAATATGGATATTGAGAACAGTAGATTTGCTTTATGTTTGGATTTCTATAATATCGATGAGCTGAGCGCAGATTTCGAGCTTTATACTTTAAGAGATAATGAAAAGATCGTAGATTTTTCAGAGGCTAAATTTAATCAAAGCTCGGTGTATGTAATTGTATGAAATTTATTTTCTCGGCATGATTAAAGTATAAAATTTATAACTATCATCCCAAAAGGAAGGCATAAAATGACATATATAAAAACGTATCCCGACGTGATGGAGATGAGCGATTTTTTTGGTTTTTACCCGGATGAAATAGATAGCGATATTGGAAAATATACGTTCGAAATAGACGGGCTAATATTTACATATTGTATAGTCGAGGGATGGGTGGAAATTACTATAAAAGCAGGCAGGGAGACAGCTGTGGAATTTACCGCCGAATGCATCGAGTCCTTAAACATCAGAAGAAATAAAGATGGCGAATTTATAGAAATAGGACAAAATTTTGCTATAGACATAATGGTGCAGATAGAACTGTATATAAGACCGAAAATTTTATTAAAATATGTGAGTTTAGAATGCTAGACGAAACCCATATCCCAATAAAAGGAAACCCAAATGCAAATTAATGGAAAAGAGATATTCTATAAAGGTGGGCTTATGTTTTATCTGTGGCGAATGGCTTCTTTGGAATATCAGGATAAATATCTTGTGCACACTACAGATGAAGATTGCGAAAATCCTAAGGAGATGGTATATTTTTTATGTGATTCCTGCGCTAATGCCCTATTGGAGGAATTTGAATTTTATTTCTTGTCATACGAAAGGGATGCACTAAGAGAGCTTAAGTCTCTTATTCTTAAAAACTTTAAGGACGATAGATCATTATACGTAGATGATTATGAATATTTGGTCTATCACAATAAATCTTGGATAGAGATCAGAGAGCTAGCCTTAAAAACAATCCAAATTTTCGGATATGATTTAGATGACTTCAACTATGACTTTGATTAGACTGGTTCGGAAATGCGGTTTTAAATGAATAAAAAGACGATTTTAACTATTTTATCGGGAATAGTTGAAGATGGCGATTATATCCCTTTATGGGAGATCGTTTGGGAATTAAATTCTATTAACGTTGCCAATTCGCTTAAAGTGGCGAAAGAAATTTTATTGTCCTTATACGAGCAAGGTTATATAAGATTGTTTAGTTCAAATTGGGGTTATGATACAGAAATGAAAGAGATACACGATAAATCTGAAATTTTAAATATTTTAAGAGATGATAAAAATTATGAGCCGGTCGGCGTAAATAGCAAATATTTTTGCGTAACAGAAACAGAGCAGGGAAGAGCTTATTATGCAAAACAAGGCTAAAATGCGCAAAACAATAATTTGGACGGTATAAAATGAGAGTAAAAGCACTTGATCTAAATTTAAATCCATACGTATATTTCTTTAGCGAAGCGGAAGATTTTAGGTTTAAGATTTTTAAAGATTTCCAAGCTGCAAGCGGGAAAAGATCGCTAGATTTTTATGAGCTCGAGGCGTTTAGCCTAATGGAAAGCACCGAAGTTTATGAAACCGACTCTATCGCCAGCACATTAATTCATAATTTTAATTTATGTGATGAGAATGTAAAAGATATTTTAATAATGCTCTTTGGGCAGTTTTATCTAAATAATTTCATAGATACCGACATAAAATATAAAACTAGCGCTAATATAAATTTAAATATAATAAAATTTGAAGAATGGAAAATTTTAAGAGAAAATTTCTTTTATAATTTAGATAAATTTATAGCCCGCTCATACGAACCTCTAAAAAATTATACTCACGCAGACTGCGCTTTTTGGGAAGAGCCTAATCGGTGGTGCCATCATAATATGTATATATTTATCACCGAATGCGGCAAAAAATATTATGATGAAATTTTAATTCCTAGCCTCTACAATAAATACGAACACATAGAGGTCGATATCGACGAAGAGGGAAATGTAACGAAGTGGTACGGGATATAAAATTTAGGAGAATAAAATGTCAATAAAAGAAAGGCTATTGAGAGAATTATGCTGCCTTGCTTCATTAAAATGCCAAGAAAAATATATGCTTAACCCCACAAAGGATAAGTATTTGTTGTGCATAGATTTAATAGAAGATTGTGAGAGCGCTTGCAAAATAGCCCTAGCGGAATCAAACAAAATTTATTTCAGTATGGAGGAACGTAAAGCGATAGCCAAAATGCTAGATAAATTTACGGAGTGTGATTCAAAATTTTGGGAGGAAGAGGCTTCTATGACAGACTATGAAGATTTTATATACCACAATAGCACCTTTTGCGGACTACGCGAATTAGCTCTAAAAACAATCCAAATTTTTGGTTATGAGCTTGATGACTTCGATTACGACTAAAAGCCTTATAAGGATAAAATAGAATATGTATAAGCAAATAAAAGAGCTGCTAGAAAAGAGCGGCATAGAATTGAGCGATGGTTTGAAAGAGGGCGAAATAGACAAAATAGAGCAAATTTATGAGTTTAAATTTCCAAAAAGCCTAAGAGATTTTTTATCATATACATTGCCCATTTCGGTAGAATTTTATAATTGGAGAGACTTTAGCGATGAAAATATAAAGGAGATAAAGCAGGCCATGAACTACGTCTTTGAGTACTTAAAAAACGATCCTATTGATGAAATTTTTCCAAATGAGAGCTATTGGAATACGCAAAAATGGGGTCCGATGCCCGAAGACAAATCTCGCAAGCGAGCCATTATACTAGAGGCAGCCAAAATCGCGCCTAAGATTATACCCGTATATTCCCATAGATATATGCCGTGTCTTAAATTACCGGATCCACCGGTCTTATCTATACACTATACCGATGTCATTTATTATGGGAAAAATTTATATGACTACTTTTTGAGGGAATTTAGTAAAAATCCTCTTGAGCCGATTAGAAAATGCCCGTATGTGCCTTTTTGGTCTGATTTGTACTAAAATTTAATAAAGGCGAGTTCGCGTTAATTTGCGTTTGTTTGATTTTTAGAATTTTAAGAAAATATGTGTTAGCATAGTTGGGGTGAGGAAAAATGATAGAAGTAGTGATTGACTTTGATGAGTTGCAAAAAGACAGAAGATATATTGATGAGTGGCATGATTATTGTCCCAAAGAAATAGAGCATAAGTTATACTCATATTTATCCGAAAAGCTGTCTTTACCGCTACGTATCGGCCCTGATGCATTCGCAGATTTCTTTTGGTTTCTGCGATTTAAGGAATGGAAAGACTACAAAGAGGAAGAGTGGGAGCAATATAAAGATAAAGACGAGTGGGAAAGCTATAGCGAATATATCGAGGAAAAAGAAGAAAACTCACGATACGGTTTAAAAAATAAGCAAGGCGTTCGAGACGATTTAAAGCTAATTTTCTTAAATTTTAATGCATTTAAGAAAAAATACAGCGATCTGGCTAGGCAGTTGTTAGACGTGATAAAATTTACGCTCTCGGAGACTGCCAAATACCCAGATCACGATGACTTGCTTGATATTCAAATAGAAATTAGAAGCTAGAAGATTATGAAGCGGCTACGAGAAATAAATTTAAGGAAAGAAGCGAATGAGATACAGCGATCCGATATTTTTAAATTTATTCAGTAATTACAAAGATGAATTTGCCGAAGTCGGTCGGCGCGACTTTGTAATTTATTTGGAAGAACTGGTTAAGGCTGGAGAATATGGTATAGCGCTGGAAGATTTTTTAGTTCAAATGTATGAATATGATATAAAAATTTCTTCTAACGACTTAACAATTATAAAAAATTTATGCGAAGGCGTGAATATCGGTAGTAATTTATGGTTGGTTCTAGGTATTAAAGCGGCGGGTGATTAAAATACATCCAAAAGGAGCTCATTGTGATAGAGGAATATATAAAAATAATATAGGATTTTTGCAAAATAGAATCGACGTATTTGAATTTGAAGAGATATATTGGGATAAATTTATTAATGATAAAAATTTTTCCGATGAATATTATGAGCCGCTAAACAGGCTTCTTACCGATATCGATGAATTCAAACCGGACGAAGAGTTGAGGGGTGATGATACGGTAGGTGATTCATTAAGCGAAGAGGATTTGAGGGAGTGCGCGAAAAAGGCTTTAAAACAAATTGCGCTTTTAAAATAGTAGTTTTATAAAATGATAATTTCTGCGAGAATTTTAAAAATATATTACGATATAATGCGGGCAAACTCATATCCCAATAAAAGGAAACCCAAATGCAGAAAAATAATGCACAAAAGGCTTTTATCGTCGAGCCTTTATATTGTCTTGCATCTAGAAAACATCAGATTAGATATATAGATAATTCCACTATCGATGAATATGCAACACCGGGCGAATTAGTCGAATATGTATATAATCCTCTAGAGATAGCCCAGAGACCGGAATACAAATTTCTATTTACAGAAACAGAACTAAAAGCCATAGCAGAGTATAAAGAAATGATCGATTATTTTTATAGCAAATATGACTACGATGAGATATATGATAATATGTCTGAAATTTGGAAAAAGATAATGGAGAAGTCATTAAAACTACTGAATATACTTGGTTTCACTCTTGATGATTTTTATGAGCGCGGGGATTTAAAATCCAAAACCAACGAAACCCACATCCCAATAAAAGGAAACCCAAATGCAAATTAACGGAAAAGAGATATTTGAGAAAGGTGCTCTTATGTGTCATCTAAGTCGAATGGCTTCTTTGGAATATCAGGACAAATATATCGTTCATCCCACAAAGGACTACTATGTATTGGCAGACGAAATAGTAGATTGGCTATATGATGAATGCAAGAATGCTTTATTAGGGCAATTTAGATTTTGCTTCCTGCCATACGAGAGGGATGCGCTAAGAGAACTTAAGGAGCTCATAGATAAGTACACTGAAGATGACAGTATATTAAAGGGGGAAGAAGATGGCTATTACTTGGTCTATCAGAACAAATCCTGGATAGAGATCAGAGAGCTGGCTTTAAAGACATTGCATATTTTCGGCTACGAACCATATAACTTTAATTATGATTAGCCCGGATTAGACCTAGCAGAATGAAATTTGTCGTATATATCTTTACTCTGCTGCTATGCCTAAGTGCCCGGGCTCTGCTTCGTCATATACGGCAAAATAAAACCGACTCCGCGCAAGCAAATAGTTTTATTTCGGGCGCACTTATGCTGCACCGTACCATACCGCACGCCGCAACGACGCATCTTAACGCCGCCAGGCCACGCTTCGCCGCTACGTCGCGACGCATACTATCGCTGCGCCTCAAACCCTTGCGCCGAGGCACCTAGATCATCTTTCCGACGAGTTTTTCTTTAAATTCTTTATAAATTTCAGGTCCCGCGTGTTTGTATTCGCTCGTCAGCTTATTGTGAAATTCCGCCATATCGCCGCCGCTTTCGCGGTAGAGTTTGATCGCGTTTCGCCTTACGGCGCCGTCTTTTAAGTCGCTATCGTAGGCGATGCTCGCGTATCGCGTCCGCGCGCCGTCCTTGATCTCGCGGTAGGCTTCGCAGCCTTTGGCTCTGCCGAGCTTTGCGACGCACGCGGCATAGAGGGCTTGCAGGCTCACGCACTGCGGGATCAGCGCCTCCGCCGCGGCGAGGTCTGCTTTGGCGATTTTAGAATTTGCAGCCTTTTGTTCCTGTTGCACGGCCTTCGGCTCCGCTTTTTGGGCTTTTTTCTCCGCTGCGCCGCTTGCTTTGCTTTGTTTTGCGCTCGCTCCTGCGGCGTGCGAGGCTAGACTGATCTTTTCAAATTTAGGATTTTTGCGGTAGTTTAGATTGTTAAAGAATTCTATCACGTCGTCGTAAAATTTGTCGTTGCTGACGATGCCGATCTTGCCCTCCTGCCCGCAGAGCTTGCCCATCAAAAACACGATGATCTTATCGGCGAAGTCCTTTCTTTGCTTACCGATCGTAAAAACCTCGCCTATGCTAACGCCCATCTTGGATAGGCGCGCAAGGGTCAAGGCGCCGATCTTTTTAGCGGTGTTGGAGACGATATTTAGCTCGTCGCCCTCTTTTAGATTTACGACGTCGAAGATATTATCGACGTCGATATTTTCGTCGTCTATGATAAAGTGCGTCAAAGTTTTTCCTTTAAATTAAATTTTAATGCCCGCGCCCGCGCAAATTTCATCTCTAAAGCGCGCGAAAGGCTTCATTGCGGGCTGATTTTGCAGATGCTCGCCGATCGGCTTTTGCATCCACGCCATATCGTACCAGCGGCCGAATTTATAGGCGCAGCGCTCGAATCTGCCGACGAAGCGAAAGCCCATACGCTCGTGAAATCGCACGCTAGCGTCGTTTAGATATTTGTCATCTCCGCAAGCGATGCAAGCGTTCATATCTGCGATGTTTTGAGCCTTGAGCGCGCGCTGTAGCGTCTCGTAGAGCAGCCTGCCGATACCCAGAGCGCGCACGTTTTGCGATACATAGACCGAGCTTTCCGCCGACCAATCGTATGCCGCCCGCTCTTTGAAAACCGAAGCGTAGGCGTAGCCGAGGATTTGATTCGGTTTTAAATTTGCGCCGCTTTGCTTTGCCGCGACGATTAAATTTGCGCCATTTTGTTTCGTCGCGGCGTTTGTGCGATCTCGCGCTTCGTCTGCGGGCGAAATTTCACTCTCTGCGCCCGCAGAAATTTTAAAATTTTCATCCCGTTCATCGTTTGCGCCTGCCGCCTCGTCGCTTGCGTAAGCGAGCAGATAGGGGTATCTTTGCAGCGTTTGCTCGATGCGCTCCGCAAATTCCGCGGCGCTGGGCACGTCGTATTCGAAGCTGATCGCCGTTTGTTTTACGTAAGGCGCGTAAATTTCAAGCAGCGCCTCCGCATCTTGCGGCGTTGCGAGCCGCAGTTTTACCTGCATAAAATCTCCTTTAAATTTAGCCGTTTTGTATAATTTCGGTTTTAAGCTTATCTAAATTTACCGCCGCGACCGGCTTTTAAATTTAGCGGGAATTTTATCTCGCGCGCAAAACGGCTAAATTTCAGAGGGGTGTTTGAGCGCGTAAATTTTAAAATTTAACCCGCGCAAGCCCTCTATTCGCCGAAAAGTCGCCAAAACTCGGGCGCAAATTTCGTCGGCGCAAATTCTATGATCTCGTATTTTGCGACGCCGTTTTGAAAGAACGGATCTTGCGCGATGATCTCATCAAGATCCGCGCGGTCTTTGGCGTTGATTAAGATGATGCCGCCCGTGCGAGGGACTTTGCGCCCAGAGCAGATAAATTTATCCGCCGCATAAAATCGGTCTAAAAACGCGTTGTGCTCGTTGATAAAGCGATCGATTTCGCTAATTTCTTTAACGTAAGTGAGGTTTGCAATAAACATTTTGATCCTTTGTGAGATTTGAAGCGCGATTTTAGCATAAAATTCCAACGGATAAAATTCCTGCTGGAATTTTCGCGCGCTACGTTATAAAAAATATCGGCGAAATTCCGATTATCGCGCAGCCAAGCGCTGCGTAGCGAAGCTTTATCGCAGCGAGCGCGCAGATGTTTGCGAGCGCGAAAAGAAGCGGCGGAATTTGCGCTTGAAAGCTCGGCAAAGTAAAATTTAAAAACGCAAGCAGCGGCGTATCGAGCGCGCCGCCGAATCCGAATAGATGCAAAAAGATGCTTAGCGGATAAAAGATCACGAAAACGTATCCCAGCGGCATTACGCTAAGCTGCTGCAAGCTCGCGGTCGGGAAGAAATAATAGACCGCTACGTTCATGCTGAGCCAAACGTAGAGGTTAAAAAGTACGACGTTCTGCCAGAGCTTAAATTTGGGCGCGAAGTGGTGCAGGTAGAGGAAAATATACAGCACGCCTAGGCAGGAGAAATAAAGTCCGATCGAAAAAGCTAAGTGCGGGAAAAACGCAAGCAGAAGCGCGATCGTTAAGAAGAGATTTGCAAATTTCACGACGTAGAAATTTCGCATCGCGAGGAAAAACCCCACGCAGCACATCGCAAGCGAGCGCAGAAAGCTCGGCGTAAAATCAAGCACGAAGAGATATCCGCTCATCAGCACGATCACGAATACGCTAAGATCGCGCTTAGCGCTGCGGTACGGAAAGTAGCGATCCTGAAAATAGCGGTAGATCGGCATCGCGAGCAGAAAGACCGTGCTAAAGATAATGCCCAGGTGAAAGCCGCTGATCGAGATGATATGCGCTATGCCCCAGTTTGTCACGCTAGCGCGCAGCGGTTTTGAAATCTCGGTCGCAAAATACAGCGCGGAGTAAAGATCTGCCGTCATCTCATCTTCGTGTTGAGCGCGAATGAATTCTATAGCGCGCCATTTTGCCCCGGAGGGCGCGGTCTCGTCTCCGATTTTAAAATTTGGCGCGTAAAAGCGCTGCTTTAAAAAATCTAAAAATTTTACGTTTTTCGTCACGATGCCGATATTTATGCGCGCGAAGCGGTGAAATTCCCGCCCGAGCCCGGCAGTCGTGTAGAGGGTGAAATCCGCCGTTTTGAGCTTTAGCACCGTGTAGGTGCGGCCGCGCTCGTTCGTTTTGGCGTAGGCGTTTAAAATTTGCGCGTCGTAAAAAGCGTAGTTTTTCGCGCGAAATTCTTTGAATTCATAAAATTTCACGCCTAAGTTTATCGATAAAATTCCAAGCAAAATGAGCAGAAAGTATAAAATTTCACGTTTACGGTAAAAGAGTTGAAGCTTCACGGGCGGTATTTAAGTTCGCGCATGCGGTAGAGCTTTAAAAGTTCGCGCGCGGCGAAATTTTAAAATTCCAAGGCTCTATGCCGCACCGCCTCATAAAAACCGGACGGCGCGACATAAAATTTAGCCTTAGCACGAATAATTCGTCGCAAACTCAAACGGCGTAGGGCGTGCCTCGTAAGGCCAAACCTGCGTTTCAAATTTAAAATGCTGATAGGTCTCGATAAAAAGCTCGCTCATTATCGGGCGCAGATACTCATTATCGCGGATCACCGCCTCTAGGCTGCCGCGAAGCGTGTGCGGAAGCTGCTCGATGCCGCGCTCGCGAATTTCATCTAGGTGCAGTTTGAATAAATTCTCATCCATCGGCCCGACCGGCTCGGTTTTGTTTTTGATGCCGTCGATACCGGCCATCAGCATCGCTGCAAACGCCAAATACGGGCACGCCGTGCTATCAGGAAAGCGCATCTCCGCGCGCACCGAGTGCTCGCCGCTGCCGTAAGGGATGCGGATCGAAGCCGAGCGGTTTTGGCTCGAATAAGTTAGAATGGATGGCGCCTCAAAGCCCGGGATCAGGCGCTTGTAGCTGTTGGTGCTCGGGTTCGTAAACGCCGCGACGCTGCGCGCATGCTTTAGCACACCGCCGATATACCACCTCGCCGCGTCGCTTAAATTTGCATAGTTGCCCTTTTTATAAAAGGTGTTTTTGCCCTTTTTCCAGATCGATTGGTGCACGTGCATTCCGCTGCCGTTGTCGCCGTAGAGCGGCTTTGGCATAAAGGTAGCAGTCTTGCCGTTTAGGTGCGCGACCATCTTTACGACGTATTTGTATTTTTGCACGTTATCGGCGGCCTCGACGAGGGTGCCGTATTTAACGCCGATCTCACCCTGGCCTTGCGCTACTTCGTGGTGGCAGATGAAGGTCTCAAGCCCGATCTGCTCGAGTACTTTTAGCATTTCGGCGCGTAGATCAACCATCGAATCGACTGGCTGGACGGGAAAGTAGCCGCCCTTTACGCCCGGGCGGTGGCCGCTATTAAAGCCGTCTTTGTAGTTTTTACCGCTGTTCCAATGCCCCTCTTCGGTATCCACCTTAAACATCGCGCAGTTCATATCGTCGATGATCTTTACGTCGTCGAAAACGAAAAATTCATTCTCCGGTCCGAAGTAGCAGGTATCTCCAAGGCCCGTGGTTTGCAGAAACTGCTCGGCTTTTTTAGCGATCGAGCGCGGGCATTTTTCGTAAAGCTCGTTTTTATAGATGTCGTAAACGTCGCAGATGACGATGATCGTAACGTCCGCGGTGAACGGATCCAAAAACGCCGTTTCTACGTCGGGCTTTAGCATCATATCGGATTTATCGATCGGCTGCCATGCCGCTACCGAGCTTGCGTCGAATGGAATTCCGTCGGCGAAGTCCTTCGGCAGACGCTTGTAGTTGTAAGCGACGTGGTGCCAGGTGCCCTTTAGATCGGTAAATCTAAAATCCACGAACTCGACCTCGTTTTCATCGCAAAATTTAAAAAATTCCTTCACGTCATTAACAAATTTTCCCATATTTTTTCCTTTTTTCCGCCCGTATTCGGGCTAAATTTAACGGCGGATTTTAACATTATTTAGTTGAAATTCGACTTTATCTGCGCCGTTTTGCGCGCCGCGATTTTTAAAATTTTGCGCCGCCATGCCTTTTGAAATCTGAAATTTTCACGCCACTGAAGATTTTGAAATTTTAAAATTTCTCGCTGTCCGCGCTTGTTTGAAATTTAAAAGCGGCTGCCGTTAAAATTTACGCTAGCTTTACAAACTGCCGCTCGCGGTTTTTGAAAACTGCGATCCGCTCGTAGCCGAACTCGCGCGCTTTGGCATAAATTTTATCGTAATTTAGCGCTACTTGGGCAACCGAGTGCGCATCCGAGCCAAGCGTGATCGGCACGTCTGCATCTGCTAGCATAGCCAAAAGCGCGTCGCTTGGATAAATTTCATTTGCGGGCTTGCGAAGCCCCGCGGAGTTTAGCTCCACGACGATACCGCTTTTTTTGATCGCATTTATCGCGCCGCCAGCCAAAACTCTAATATCTTTTTTCGGAGTAAATTTAAAAATTTTAATCAGATCCATGTGTCCTAAAATGTCGAATTTGCCGCTTTTGCACAGCGCGCAGATCAGCGCAAAGTATTCGCGATAAACGTCGTCTATCTCGCGCCCGCTCCACTGATCTAAAAATTCCTCGTTATCAAAGCCCCAGTTGTTTAAAAAATGCACCGAACCGATGAGATAATCAACCTCGCGCGCGAAAATCCGCTCATCCATTAGCTCTTTTTTCGTCATAAAATCGACCTCATATCCCAGCCGCACGTCGATCCGCCCGCTAAACTCATCCCGCAGATCCCTAATCATCCGCTCATAAAGCTCCATCTGCTCGAAGCTCATTCGGTATTTTTGATCGAAGTTCATCGGCGCGTGATCCGCAAAGCCGAAAATTTCTATGCCTCGTGCGATCGCGGCTTCCAAATACTGTCGCGGCTCGCCGCTAGCGTGGTTGCAAAGATAGGTGTGGTTGTGTAGATCGGCTCGCATCAACTGCTCCTTAAATAAAATTTTGGCTAAATTGTAGTAAAATCGCGCTTAAAAAATCACTAGGAATGTATTTGAAAAAACCCGAACTCTTAGCTCCTGCGGGGAATTTAACGAAACTAAAAATCGCCCTGGCTTACGGCGCGGACGCCGTGTATGCAAGCACCGGCTCATTTTCGCTGCGCCAGCGAAGCGCGAAGGAATTTAGCAAGGAAAGCTTCGCGCAGGGCGTCGCGTACGCGCACGAGCGCGGCAAGAAGCTCTACGCGACCGTGAACGGCTTTGCGACCAACGGTCAGCTAGGAAATATCGAAAGGCATTTGGAATTTCTTCGCGATCTGCGCGTGGATGGAATTTTAATCGCCACTTTGGGTGTTGCGAGCCTCGCGCGAGCCGTAGCTCCAGAAATTCCGATTCACGTTTCCACCCAAGCCAACGTGCTAAATTATCTCGACGCGCAGGTTTGGGCGGAGCTGGGCGCAGTCCGCATCGTCGCAGCGCGAGAAATGACGCTCAAAGACGCCGTGGAGATTAAAGAAAAAATTCCGAACCTCGAGATTGAAATTTTCGTGCACGGCTCGATGTGTTTCGCATACAGCGGGCGCTGTCTTGTTAGCGCGGTGCAAAGCGGGCGCTTCAGCAACCGCGGAAGCTGCGCGAACGACTGCAGATTTAACTACGAGCTTTACGCGAAAAATCCCGAAACCAGCGCGCTTTTCCGCTTGCAAGAGCGTGAAGGGGAGGGCACTTTCGTAATGAACGCGAAGGATCTTAGCCTCATTTCGCACGTGCAAAAGATTATGCAAACGGGCGCGATCGACAGCTTTAAAATCGAAGGGCGCACCAAGAGCGAATACTACGTCGCATGCGCCACGAACGCTTATCGTGCGGCGATCGACGATGCCGTGAGCGATAAATTTGAGGCCGGCGTTTACGAGCGCGAGATCGCGACGCTTAAAAACCGCGGTTTTAGCGACGGATATTTGATAAAGCGCCCGTACGAGCGAGAGGATACGCAAAATTTAGACCGCAGCATCGAGCTTGGCACGCATCAGGTCTGCGCAATCTCGCAAGACGGCGAGTTTATAAGCGTCAAAGATAAAATTTTACCCGGCGTTTCGTATGAAATTTTTGCTCCGCGCGGCTTTAAAATTTGCGCTTGCGATAATGAAATCGGCGAAATTTACGAGCTTAGCGGCAAGCCATATTTAAAATTTAAGAAGCTGCAAAGCCGCAGCGGTAAGGAATTTAGTGAGATTCACAGCGGCAATCTAAATGAGATTAAGCTGCCTGTGAAGCTCGCGGAGTTTTGCTTTTTAAGAAAGGAGATGGAATGAAATTTGTTTCTATAATAATGGGCTCAAAGAGCGATTACGAGGTCGTTTACGAGGCGGCTAAAATTTTAAACGAATTCGGCGCGGCGTACGAGATGATCGTATCTTCGGCGCACCGAAGCCCCGCCCGCACGGCAAAATACGTCGCGGACGCCGAGAAAAAGGGCGCGCAGGTCTTCATCTGCGCGGCGGGCATGGCGGCGCATCTTGCGGGCGCGGTCGCTGCGAATACGACCAAGCCGGTGCTGGGCGTTCCGCTCGGCGGCAGCGCGCTTAGCGGCGTAGATGCGCTGTATTCGACCGTGCAGATGCCTGCGGGTATCCCCGTCGCGACGCTTGCGATCGGCAAGGCGGGCGCGAAAAACGCGGCGTATCTGGCGTTGCAAATTTTAGCTTTAAGCGACGAGGTGCTAAGCTCGAAGCTAAAGGCGGATCGCGCCGCAAAAGCGGAGGCTCTGAAAAAGGACTCTGAGCAGATCGAAGTGCTGCTTGAGGGCTAAACTTTGAAAATTTTAAAATTGCGCGAGAGCTTTGAAATTTGTGAGCCAAAGACTCGCACGAATAACGCAGATGAGATGAGCGGGCGAGGGGGTGATCGCAAATTTGTGGGGTGAGTTTTTAAAATTTAACGCTAGCAGAAGCAGCGCCGAGAAAAACGAAATTTACGCCGCATATTACGACTATGAAAACGGCGCGCAGGGCGAATGCTCCGTGCTAATAGGCACTTACTCGGAGGAACGGCACCATAAAGAAAGCCACGACGAAGCTTGCAAATCCGCAAAGCAGTGCTGCAAAAATGAGCGCGATGAAACCGGCGAAAAATTACATATCGAAGCGGACGATTACGCGGTTTTTGATTTTGCGAACGAGCCTACGAGGGCGGGCGAATGCTCGGCTGAAATTTGAAAAATTTTTAGAGCCGCAAAGAGCCTTTGAGACAGGCTTTGAAAAGCACTTAGAAGATAAAATTTAAATTTACATATCGATAAAAGGATAAAAATGACGTTTTCACAGATTATTTTGACGCTTCAAAATTACTGGCACGAGCAGGGCTGCTTGCTCGTTCAGCCCTACGATATGCCCGCGGGCGCAGGCACCTATCATCAGGCTACCTTTTTGCGCAGTCTAGGAAGCAAACCTTGGCGCGCGGCATACGTAGCACCCTCGCGTCGCCCAACAGATGGGCGCTACGGCGAAAACCCAAACCGCCTCGGCGCGTATTATCAGTTTCAGGTGATCTTAAAGCCGAGCCCGGATAATATCCAAGAACTCTATCTAAAAAGCTTGGAAAAGCTGGGGTTAGATCTTAAAAGTCATGATATCCGCTTCGTGGAAGACAACTGGGAGAGCCCGACGCTAGGAGCCTGGGGGCTTGGCTGGGAGGTTTGGCTAGACGGCATGGAGGTGACGCAGTTTACCTATTTTCAGCAAGTAGGCGGCATCACGTGCGAGCTAATTAGCGGCGAGATCACCTACGGGCTTGAGCGCTTGGCGATGTATCTGCAAAATAAAGACGACGTTTACGACATCGTCTGGGACGATAAAGCGGGGCTAGTAACCTACGGCGACGTGCATAAAAGGGGCGAGTTCGAGTTTAGCAAATACAACTTCGAGCTTGCGGATACCGCGATGCTTTTTAATCAGTTTGAAAACTGCTTCGGCGAGTGCAAAAGCATCCTAAAACACGGCCTGGCGCTTCCCGCGTATGATTACTGCATGCTCGCGGCTCACACGTTCAACGTCCTTGACGCACGCGGAGCGATCTCGGTCACGCAGAGGCAGGATTATATTTTAAAGATCCGCGATCTTGCCAAAAACTGCGCGCTTTGCTACGCAGATCCGCAAAAATATGTCGCCGATCTTTGCGGCACGGCATGCATCGATAAAAAAGGCGGCAAAGAGGGCGGCGCGGCAAACGCAAACTCCGCAGGCGTAAATTTAAAAAACGCCCACTGCAAGAAAAACGCCGCAGACAAAGCGGATGAAAGCGCAAAGTAGGATTTATGAAAACGGGCGAAATTTATGAAATTTTAAACGCCGCCGCGCCCTTTTGCGACGCGGAAGCGTGGGATAATAGCGGGCTAATGCTCGGAAGCTTGGATGATGAAATTTCAAAAATTTATCTAAGCCTCGACGTTACTAGCGAGCTGGTGCGCGAGGCTGAGGCGGGCTCGCTTTTCGTGGTGCACCACCCGCTGATTTTCAGTCCGCTAAAATCGCTTGATTCGCGGCTCTATCCTGCAAATTTGATCTATGAGATGATCCGCAAAAATATCTCTCTCGTCGCGATGCATACGAACTTTGACAAGCACGTTTTAAACGGGTTCGTAGCGCGCGAAATTTTAAAATTTGAAATTACGGATGAGCGGGAATTTTTGGTTTTCATGCGCGCAGATTTGAGCTTTGAGGCTCTGTGCGCGGATATAAAACGCAAGCTTGGCATCGAGCATCTGCGCGCCGTGAAGACGAAAAATTTTATCCAAAATATCGCGCTTTGCACCGGCAGCGGAAGCGAACTAAATCAAAGCTTGGGCGTGGACTGCTTCATCACGGGCGACATAAAATATCACGCCGCACTTCAAAATTTAGAAAACGGCGTGAGTTTGATCGACATAAATCATTTTGAAAGCGAGCGCTATTTTGGGCGCGCGCTCGCACCTTTCTTGCAAAAAAGCGAAATTGAAGTTATAATAAGCGAGCAAAAAAATCCATTTACGTATTATTAAAGGAAAAAGATGAACAAATATTTAAGCCAATTGGTAGAGCTTTGCGAATTCGATAAGCAGCTGGACGGATTTAAGCCTAAAATCGAGGCCGCGCAGGAGAAGCTGGGCAAAAAAAGCGGCGAAATTTCAGGCGCAAAAGAACAGATCGAAACTCTAAATGCGGAGATCGCCGAGCTAAAATCTCAAATTTTACAAGCAAACGCGCAGCTTAGTGCATTTTCGTCCAAACTAAAAAGCACGGGTAAAAAAAGCGGCGCGGCAAAAACAGAAAAGGAGATCAAAGCCCTTAGCGTCGAAGAGGACATCGCAAAAGAGCAGCTCGAAGCCACAAACGAGGAGATCGAAAGGCTGGAAAAGATCGTAGCCGCAAAGGAAGCGCTCGTAAAAGAGCAGAGCGAAAACCAAGAGGCGTTTGAAGCCGAGTTAAAAAGTTTGCAAGAGCAGGTAAGCGCCGAGATGGGCGAGGTCGAAGTCGCTCGCGGCGCGATCTACGCCAAGCGCGACAAGCTAATGCAGACGATGAACCCCAAAACCGTCTCATTCTACGAAAAGATCCGCAAGTGGGCGGGCAATACGGCGGTCTCGCCGGTGCGCAAACAGGCCTGCTACGGCTGCTTTATGCGCATAAGCGATAAGACTTACTCTGCGGTCATCAAAAGCGACGACATCGTAACCTGCCCGTATTGCGGCAGAATTTTATATAAAGAAGCCGAGTGATCTACACCGCCTTGGCGTTTTTGGCGTGGCTTGCAGCTGCGCCTTTTATTTTTATCCTAAGCTTTAAAAAAAAATACCGTACGAGCCTGAAGGCGCGATTTTTTCTATACAAAAACCCCAAATTTAGCCCCGCAGCGGTGCACTTTCACGCTTGCAGCCTGGGCGAGGTAAATGCTCTCGCGCCGCTAATTTCTAAATTTGAGAGCGTCGCGCTTAGCACGACCACGCAGACGGGCTTCGGTGCGGCGCGTGCGCTCACGCCGAACTCTCGCTACCTGCCGTTTGAAAACTGGCTTCCGTTTTGGCTTGCAGGCAGCCGCGTGCTGGTGATCTTTGAAGCGGAGCTGTGGCTAAATTTGATCCGTTCCGCCAAGGCGCGCGGAAGCTACGTTATCCTGCTAAATGCGCGCATTAGCGACCGCTCGTACGAGAGTTATCTGCGTTTTAAGTTTTATTATCGCAAAGCGTTTGAAAATATCGATTTGGTGCTTGCGCAAAGCGAGCTTGATGCGGCGCGGCTGCGGGAGCTCGGCGCAAAAAATATAAGGGTCGCGGGCAACATAAAAAGCGCGAATATCGCCGTTGCGACGAAGGATTATTCTGCTGCGTCCGCAAATAGCTTTGTGCTTACGATCTCAAACACTCACGAGGGCGAAGAGGAGCTTGTTTTATCAAATTTAAACGATTTTATAAAATTTCACGGCTCGCAGAGTGCTCTCGAAAAATACCCGCGCACAACGGGCTCTAATGGCGATAGGAGCTTGCCTGCGGCTGAGCTTCGCGGCGAGACGGGCTCGACTGAGCCGGTAAATTTAAACGCGGCTTCTTTGGATACGGCGAGCTCAAGCGATGCTTCGTCCGCCGTGCCGAATACGGCGCCTTTAAACGGCGCGTCTTTAAATTCTACCGCACCGAATACGGCGGCTTCGACCGCCGCTCCGCAAAAGCTAAAAATCATCCTGGCGCCGAGACATCCGGAGCGCTTCGAAAAGGTACGTGAAATTTGCAAGACTTGGGCGCGCGAGCATGGGCTTAGCTTTGAGCGGTTTAGCGGCGGCGCGGGGCTTGGGAGCGATTTTATCTTGCTCGATGCCTTCGGGGAGCTAGCGAACTTTTATAAAATTTCAAACGTCGTGATCTTAGGCGGCAGTTTTTTGCGCAATATCGGCGGACATAGCCCGATCGAGGCGGCGAGCTTCGGCGTGCCGATCATCAGCGGACGATTTTTTCATAATCAAAAGGCGCTGTATGCGCTCGTGCAAAACATCGCTCTGTGCGACGCGAACGAAATTTCAAACGCTTTAAAAGAGCCGCTAAAGGGAACGCGGATAGATAAAATTTGCGATCTGCAAGAGATAGAAAATTTAATTAAGGAAAGAATTTAATGCAAGAAAAAGCCTACAAGCTGCTGGCGGCGCAGGAAAACATCTCGCACAACGAAGCCAAGGCTCTCATCGACGCGGGGCTTGTAAGCGCGCGCGGCACAAAGATCGCTCTAGCGCGCGAGATGCTCGGCGAAAATACTAAATTTAGCGTGATGAAGCCCGCAAAACCCGCGATCATTTACGAGGATGAGAACGTTTTGGCGGTCAATAAGCCGCCCTTTATGAGTAGCGAAAATTTGGAAAAAATCTACAAATTCGGGCTTCTAAACCGCCTGGATAAGGAGACTAGCGGCGTCGTGCTGCTATATAAGAACGAGGAATTTCGCGAAGCGGCGATTGCGGAATTTAAAAATTTGCGCGTGAAGAAAAGCTACATCGCGATCGTAAAAGGGATCGTGAGCGAAGAGATGAAATTTGACGAGCCGATTTTGACGATAAAGACCAGAAGCGGCGCGTTTTCTAAAATTTCGCCAAACGGCAAGAGCGCATTTAGCGAGGTTTATCCGCTGATGATAAGCGGCAAAAAATCGCTCGTAAAAGTGCGGATCGAGACGGGTAGGACGCATCAGATCCGTGTGCATCTGGCGAACGCGGGCTATGGCGTAATAGGCGATGAAAAATACGCTAAAAGCCGCGCGAAGCGGATGTTTCTGCACTCGTACGAGACTGAAATTTTAGGGCTTAAATTTAAAGCTCCGCTAGGTACAAGCTTCAACGAATTCGGCTTTGAAATTTCTAAGGATCTCTGATATTCAATGGCTTTTAAGTTAATTTTAGGTAACATCGCAAGTTTAAAAATTTTATAAGGGATCAAAGTGTTTGAGATCATAAGCGAGTCGTTTAAAAACGCGGTCAATAAATTAAAAACAATCGATGACGAAAAAGCTTTAAAAAACGCCTTGGAGACGCTAAAAAAGGCGCTTTTAAAGGCCGACGTGCACCACAAAGTCGTAAAGGATTTTTTGGCACTCGTCGAAGCCGATCTTCGTATCGGCACGATAGGACAGAAGCCGTTTTTGCAGTCCATCAAGACAAATTTGACTAAAATTTTAACGGCGCCTAGGGGCAGCAGTCAGGGGTTTGTATTTGCCGGCACGCCTCCTACGGTAGCTTTGATGACGGGACTCCAAGGAAGCGGAAAATCCACAAGCACGATAAAACTTGCAAACTATCTGAAACTTCGTAAAAAAAAGGTCTTGGTCGCAGCGTGCGACTTGCAGCGCCTAGCCGCGGTCGAACAGCTCCGCCAGCTTTGCGAAGCAAACGAGATTGAGCTATTTTTCATCGAGGGCGAGAGCGATCCGCTAAAGGTTGCGGAAAAAGCGCTAAGCAAGGCTAAGAGCGGGCTTTATGACGTACTGCTCGTAGATACGGCGGGACGTCTTGCGATCGATGAGGCGCTAATGGCGCAGCTTGCAGAGATGAAAAAAGCTCTAAATCCGCATGAAATTTTTTACGTAGCGGACGCCATGAGCGGTCAAGACGGCATTAAAACGGCCGCTAAATTTGATGAAATTTTAGGCCTTACGGGCGTGATCTTAAGTAAATTTGACGCAGATACCAAAGGCGGCGTGGCCCTCGGTATCGCGCAGCAGCTTGGCATCCCGCTTCGCTTTATCGGAACCGGCGAGAAGGTGGCCGATCTGGAGGGCTTTATACCCGATAGAATTACAGGTCGCATTATGGGCGAGGGCGATTTAGCGACGCTAGCCGAGAAAACAAGCGCCGTCTTCGACGAAAGAGAAGCTAAGGCTCTAAACAAAAAGATCAAAAAGGGCGAGTTTAATTTTAACGATTTCGTAAATCAATTAGAAAGTGTGAAAAAGCTCGGCAATATGAAAAATTTAATCGGCATGATCCCGGGGCTTTCCGGCATGGCGAATAAGATAAAAGATATCGATTTGGAAAACTCCAAAGAGATACTTCATATCAAAGCGATGATCAATTCTATGACGCCGAAAGAGCGCGAAAATCCCGATCTGCTAAATAATTCGCGTAAGCGCAGACTTGCTGCCGGCGCGGGACTTTCGCAGGTGGAAGTAAACCGCTTTTTGAAGCAGTTCGCGGGCGCTTCGAAGCTTGCGAAGAAATTTTCGGGCAAGGGCGGTATGCAGGGGCTTGCCTCGATCGCTCAAAGGCAAAATTTACCGAGATAGCCTCTCGGTAGAGTTTGCAGATGTTTAAGTTTTAGCCATCTGCAAGTTCTAAAACTTACAAAAATTTAAGGAGAAAAAATGGCAACAGTTGTTAGGCTTACAAGAATCGGAAGAAAGAAGCAGCCTTTTTACCGCATCGTGGTAACGGATAGCAGGAAAAGACGCGACGGCGGCTTTATCGAGACGATCGGTTTTTATAACCCGTTAAAACAGAGCGATAATATCAAATTCGACGCGGAGCGTTTGGCATACTGGAAGAGTGTAGGCGCGAAGTTAAGCGATAGGGTCGCCCAAATCACAAGCAAATAAAATGGTAGAAAATTTTATAAAAGAATACGCAAAGTTGATCGCCGACTATCCGCAGTCCGTTTCTACGCAAAAGCGGGTCGGTGAAAACTTTACCGAGATCATCGTCTATGCCGACAAGGCCGATACAGGCAAACTCATCGGCAAGGACGGCAAAATGATAAACGCCATAAAGACCGTCATCATCGGCTACAAAGCAAAAGATCCGATCAATTATAAAATTACCGTCAAAGCCAAAGATGCCTGATGATCTTTTAGAGGTCGCAAAGCTCGGTCGGACTATCGGCTTAAAGGGCGCGGTTAAAATTTTCGATCGCAGCGACTTCCCCTCTCAGTTTAAAAAAGGCGCCAAATTTTATCTACGAAACGGCGAAATTTTAGAAATTCTATCCTTTAGCGGCGCAAATTCTAGCGCTATTTTTAAAAATTACGAAAGCGTAGAAGCGGCGGCAAATTTAACCAACCAAATCCTTTACCGAAGCAAAGAGGACACGCGGAAATTTTGCAAATTGCAAAAGGGCGAGTTTTTTTACTTCGATATTATCGGGCTTGAAATTCATGAAAACGGCGCGGTTTTGGGGCGCGTAAAGGACATATTGCAGATCGGAAACGGATATCTTTTTGAGGTAGAAACGGATGAAAGCTTAATCTTACAGGCTCTGCCGAAAGAATTTTTTATCCCCTACGTGGATGCCTATGTGAAAGAAATTTTGCTTAGTGAGCGTAAAATTTTTACGCAAAATGCGCGCGCGATTTTGGAAAACTCATGAATTTTATCTTCGTTTCGCTGTTTGAAAATCTTATCGCGCCGTATTTTGAGGACTCGATTTTAAAGCGCACGGTCGATAAGAAAATAATTGCGACGCATTTTTTTAACCCGCGAAATTTCACGACAAATCGGTATAAAAAGGTAGATGATTATATGATCGGCGGCGGTGCGGGGCTTTTGATTGGCACAGAGCCGCTTGCCGGAACGATCGAACACGTAAGAACTAAATTTAAAAACGCCAAGTTTATCTACCTCTCGCCCGCCGGTAAAAAATTTAACCAAAACGATGCCAAGCGCCTAAGCGGCGAAGAGAGCCTATGCTTTATCTGTGGGCGCTACGAGGGGATTGATGAGCGCATAGTCGAAAGATATGTAGATGAAATTTTTTGCATCGGCGATTTCATCCTTACCGGCGGCGAGCTCGGCGCGCTTTGCATGTGCGATGCGATAAGCCGCAACATAAAGGGCGTTTTGGGCAACGAAAGCTCGCTTGTCGAAGAAAGCTTTGAAGGCGGAATTTTAGAGGCGCCCGCATTTACGAAGCCTGATGTTTTTGAAAATTTACCTATAGTTTCAGAGTTTTTAAAGGGTAATCACGCTAAAATGCGCAGTTTAAAAAATCAAATGGCGCTATGCAAAACGAGGTTCTTCCGCCCGGATATGTACCGAAAAATCGCCAGAAATAAAGGAAATTTATGAAAAACAAGTATATCCAAGCGTTTGAGGACGCTCAGATCACAAGCAAAAGTGTGCCTGATTTCCGTGCCGGCGACACCTTAAAGGTAGCCATCAGGATCAAAGAGGGCGATAAGAGTAGAATTCAAAATTTTGAAGGCACCTGCATTGCGCGCCGCGGAAACGGCGTCAGCGAGACCTTCATTATTCGCAAGATCGGCGCAAATAGCGTCGGCGTAGAGAGAATTTTCCCGATCTACAGCGAAAGCATCGAAAGCATCGAGGTTCTAAGAAAAGGACGCGTTCGCCGCGCGAAGCTATTTTACCTACGCGATAGACGCGGTAAAGCGGCTAAAATCAAAGAGCTTCGAAAATAATACTTTAAATTTATGCTTCCCAATTCAAAAGGAAGCTCTTTTTATAATGCGCGAGATTTTAAAAAATTTCGCGCAAAATCTACTCGCATTAAATCTAAAATTTTACAACTTTTCCATTAAAATTTTTAGTTTTAAACTGCCCAAAATTCGTCTTTCTCGATAGAAAAAGATAAAATATATCCTGATTTTATTTGCGTTTAAAAATATTACTATAAAATGCAAATTTTAATTTAGAAAGCTCGCGCTAAATTTGAGAATTTGGCCGAGTAAAATTTATTCAGTAAAGAGCGAGATGTGATTTTTTTAGGCATTGACGTAGGATCAACCACTGTTAAAACGGTAGTTTTAAACGATAAATATGAAATTTTAAGCAAGAGCTACGAGCGGCATTTGGCAAAGCCCAAGGAGCTGGTGCTGGATAAAATTTTGCAAATCCAAAAAACCTATGCAGGCGAGCAATTCAGCGTCGCCATAGCAGGTTCGGCGGGCATGGGTATCGCCAAAAATTGCAAAATTCCGTTCGTCCAAGAGGTTTTCGCTACCTCGCTCGGCGTCAAACGGATGTTTCCGAAGACCGACGTCGTCATCGAGCTCGGCGGCGAGGACGCTAAAATTTTATTTCTCACGGGCGGACTTGAAGAGCGTATGAACGGCTCATGCGCGGGCGGTACAGGCGCATTTATCGATCAGATGACCAATCTTTTGCATCTGGATATCACGGAGCTTGATCGTTTAAGCTTTGCGGCGAATAAAATTTACCCGATCGCCTCACGCTGCGGCGTGTTCGCCAAAAGCGACATTCAGCCGTTATTAAATCAGGGCGTTAGAAAAGAGGATATTTGCGCTAGTATCTACGCTGCGGTCGTCGAACAGACGATTTCTGGGCTTGCGCAAGGTCGCGAGGTCAAGGGCAATATCCTGTTTCTAGGCGGCCCGTTGTTTTTCCTAAAAGGCCTTCAGAAGCGCTTTAAAGAGGTGCTAAAGCTCACCGACGAAACCGCGACATTCCCTGACATCGCGCCTTACTTCGTGGCTTACGGCAGCGCGCTGTATGCAAAAGATACGGGCGAGACTCTAAATTTAGATGAAACGATCGCGCTTTTAAAAAAGGAACCCGATAGGACCGCGCTGGAAGCCGAGCCGCCGCTTTTTAAAGACAGGGCGGAATTTGACGAGTTCATCGCCCGCCATGCCCGCGCGAGCGTGCCTAAGGTGGATATCCACACCTACAGTGGAGATGCGTATTTGGGCGTGGATTGCGGCAGCACTACGATCAAAGTCGTGCTGATGGGCGAAAACTACGAGCTGCTCTATAAATTTTACTCCTCCAATAAAGGCGATCCGGTCGATATCCTGCTGCCGCGTCTTAAGGAGTTGTACGATCTTTGCGAGGGTCGCATCAAGATCAAGGGCAGCGGCGTTACCGGATATGGCGAGGATCTCATTAAGACCGCCTTTCGCTTCGATTACGGTATCGTCGAGACGATCGCGCATTATAGCGCCGCGCGCCACTTCAATCCAAAGGTCGATTTCATCATCGACATCGGCGGGCAGGACATCAAGTGCTTCTCCATTAAAGACGGCAATATTGATTCTATCGTGCTAAACGAGGCGTGCAGCTCGGGCTGTGGCTCGTTTTTGCAAACCTTTTCAAATTCTTTGGGCTACGACATTAAAGATTTTGCAAACCTAGCCCTTTTTGCAACCCATCCCGCCAAGCTTGGTAGCCGCTGCACGGTCTTTATGAACTCTTCGGTCAAGCAGGCTCAAAAGGACGGCGCTACGATCGAGGACATCAGCGCAGGTCTTGCTATTAGCGTCATCAAAAATGCGATTTACAAGGTTATCCGCGTGCGAAACGCCGACGATTTAGGTCAAAATATCGTAGTGCAGGGCGGGACATTTTTAAACAACGCTGTGCTGCGCGCTTTTGAAAAAGAGCTCGGCAAGGACGTGATCCGTCTAGACATAAGCGAGCTTATGGGTGCATACGGCGCGGCGCTTTTTGCCAAAAATAACGCGAACGAGCGTACCGATATGATCAGTCGCGCAGAGCTTGAAAGCTTTACTCACCGCAGCGAATTTAGCGTCTGCAAGCTCTGTACGAACAAATGTCCGCTTACGATCAGCTACTTCGGCGATACTAAATTTGTCTCGGGCAATAAATGCGAGCGCGGCGCGGGCAAGGAGATCCGCCACGACATTACGAATTTATTTGAGTTTAAAAACGAGCTTTTGCGAAAATATCGCAAGCCACCGAAGCAGGATGCGCCGCGGGTTGGAATTCCGTTTGTTTTGAATATGTTTGAGATGATCCCGTTTTGGAGCGCGTTTTTTGAAAATTTAGGCATGAGCGTCGTGCTGTCGCAAAAGCCGCGAAAAGAGACGCTGTTTTTAGCAAGCCAAAGCATCCCGAGCGATACCGTCTGCTACCCGGCTAAAAGCGTGCACGGTCACATCTACGATCTGCTAAACAAGAGCGTCGATTTTATTTTCTATCCGTGTATGAGCTACAGCCTAGATGAAAATATCAGCGAGAACTGCTACAACTGCCCCGTAGTCGCATACTATCCCGAACTGATACGCGCGAACGTAGGCGCGCTGGAGGAGAAAAAATTCCTCTACCCGCACGTGGATCTTAACATGCAAGATTCGTTTTGCAAAACGATGCAGGCTGAGCTAGCGGACGCCGGGTATAAATTTCATTCCGACGCCGTGAAAAACGCCGTCTTGCAAGGCCTTAAGGAGCTGCAAAATTATAAAAATACCATTTTAATAAAAGGCGAGGAGACCCTAAAGGAGATCAATGCAAGCGGCATGCCTGCCATCGTGCTAGCGGGTCGCCCGTATCATATTGATAAGACGATAAATCACGGTATCGATCGCTATCTAAATTCCTTGGGCTTTATAGTGCTTAGCGAGGACGCGCTGCCGCTTAGCAGGGTGCAGACGAAAAGCCTTAATCAATGGACCTACCACGCCAGGCTTTATAGTGCGGCGCGGTTCGTCTGTAAATACCCGCGTATGCAGCTGGTGCAGTTAGTCAGCTTCGGCTGCGGGATAGATGCGATCACGGGCGATGAGGTGCGCGACATACTGCGCCAAAACGGCAAAATTTACACCCAGCTTAAGATCGACGAGGTCACCAACCTAGGTGCGGTCAAGATCCGCCTTCGCAGTCTAAAAGCTACCATGCTAGAGCGCGAGAGGCAAGGCGCGCAACAAGAAGCAAGAAAGGATGCGCGCTAATGTTTGCTAAATTTACGAAAGATATGAAAGCGACCCACACGATATTGATCCCCACAATGATCGATCCGCACTTTCGCTTTATGCAGGGGGTGCTGCGCGACGAGGGCTATAAGAGCGTCTTGCTCGGCGAAAATCGTCAAAATATCGTCGAGGAGGGGCTTCGCAGCGTCCACAACGATATGTGCTACCCCGCGCTACTCGTCATCGGGCAGTTCATCGACGCGCTCAAAAGTGGCGAGTTCGATACGCACAAGGTAGCGCTTCTCATCAGCCAAACGGGCGGCGGCTGCAGAGCGAGCAACTATATAAATTTGCTTCGCAAAGCGCTTGAGGACAGCGGCTTTAGCTACGTCCCCGCGATCTCGTTAAATTTCGGCTCGCTAGATGAGAATGAATTTAGCCTCGGAAAAAAATCGCTTCTAAAGCTCTTCGCCGCAATATTTTACGGCGATTTGATGATGGGGCTGTATAATCAGTGCAAGCCCTACGAAAAGATCAAAAACCAAACGAATGAAATTTACGAACTCTGCGCCGAGCGGATCAAAAATTTGACTGATCAAAGATCATTTTTCAATCTCAAGAAAAATTTCAAATTTGTCCTCTCGCAGTTTGCTAAAATCGAGCGCGACGATAAGCCGCGAGTAAAAGTGGGCATCGTGGGCGAAATTTATCTCAAATACTCGCCCATCGGCAACAACGGCCTAAACGCCTACCTTATCCGCGAAAACGCCGAGCCCGTAAATACGGGGCTGATGGACTTCGTGCTTACCTGTATCTACGATGCGGTCTACGACAAGCAGCTCTACGGCAAGGGCGGCGCGGCGTATTACGGCTCGCTCGCGGTCGCTAAAGTAGTGGAATTTTTCCAGCGCATGATGATTAAGCAGATGAAGCGTTTCGGCTTTCGCGCACCGAGCCCATTTAGCGAGGTTCGCGCCGCCGCCGACGGCTACATCGGTCACGGCGTGAAGATGGGTGAGGGCTGGCTGCTGACGGCGGAGATGGTCGAGTTTATGCGTCACGGCATACAAAACGTCGTGTGCGCGCAGCCCTTTGGCTGCCTGCCAAACCACATCATCGCGCGCGGAATGATCCGAAAGATCAAGCAGAACTACCCGCAAGCAAACATCGCCGCGATCGATTACGACCCGGGCGCAAGCGCGGTAAATCAAGAAAACCGCATAAAACTGATGCTTGCTAACGCAAATCGAAAGTAGCGCGCCGCATATCAAAAAGGGCTTTGGATTTTAAATTCTAAAGCCTGTCGTAAAATTTTAAAATTTAAAAGCAAGCTCGCGATGATGGTTAAGTTTTGACGTGCAAATGACTCGTCTCTTTCCGCGAAATTTCCTCGAGATTTTAAAATTTTAAAATCTCGGTAGTGCCATTGCGCTTATTTTGCCTCTTCCGCGCATTCCGGCTTCAGCTCTTACGAAATTCATCGTAATTTTATACAAATCCGCGCGAAATTCTACGCGCCGCCATAGAATTCCGCCGCAGAATTCTATTCTGCCGCACCGTAAAATTCCACTCTCGTTAAGGCAAAATTTAATACAATCCGTCTTTAAATTTTACAAAGGAAGTTTATGAAATTTTGGATTTATGGCGCGCTTTTGGCGCTATGCTGTGGAATTTTTAGCGGATGTGCGAGTAAGAATTTGCCGGGCTACATGCAAGGGCGCGAGCACATCGTCGCGATGAGCGCGGCATCTGGCGGTCAGCTGCGTATGAGCGGCGAGATTTACGATTACGTATTTGATGCGAATCTCAGCGCTGTGCGCGCCAAGGTCGCGAGTCTGGCGTCGCTGAATAAAGACGCGATAAGGCGCAACGTAAGTATGCTCACGATCGACAGATATAACGAGGGCAGCGATGCTGCGTATATCCAGCACGAAATCGAGCTCGTAAAATACGATCTGCCGCTATCCGTGCAGGCTAAGCTGATGGACGACCCAGAGCAGCTGGAGCCCGCGTATAGCTCTACGTTTCGCTACTCTTATCTGATCGAAGGCAAATATTTTAAGCGCCTAAAAGATCACGACGAGCTGCGCAGATCACACCGCCTAGGCGTGCCGATCGAGTACCCTGCGCGTATAGCGGTCGATAGCGGGATCAAAAGCGAGCGCGATGCGAAAATGGATACCGATATACAAGGGTTCATTGTAATGCCGCTAATGATGCCGGTGCTGCTGTTAGGCAGTATCCTAGGCGGCTAGAATCGACTGAACCACGGAAGTGAAATTTTATTGATTTAAAAATTTTGAATTGGTGGCGGACAGAGAGGGATTTGAACCCTCGAGCCCCGGTTAGAAGCTGCACCCTTAGCAGGGGTGTGGTTTCGGCCACTCACCCATCTGTCCACAAAAAGAAATCGCATTATACATAACTAATCTAATAATGGGCTTAAATTAGCTCAGTCCGCGGAATTTATCACCTCGCGGATATTTTAAGCTGGTGGCACAAAGAGCTATAACGAGTCAAAGCACTCGGCGTAGATAATTTATACTTGCTTACATAGCTTCTGCGAAACTTAAAACTTACGCGAGCTTTTAAAGTATGTGCGAGCAGAAATTTTGCGTCCATGCGTTATTTTGCGGCGAAATTTTAAAATTTTAAATTCAGCTGGGCGCGAATTTTAAAATCCGGCTTACAAGCAAAATTTCAAAATCCCATGTAAGCGCAAAATTTTAGGATTTAGGGTTTTACGATCTGCGTAATTCTTAAATTTTAAGCATATTTAAGCTTTAAAATTTCGAAAATTTCAAAGCTTAAAAATTTCAATAATTTTGGTTGTGAGGATTTTAAAATTTGGAATTTTTTAAAATTCCAAATTTTAAGATTGATGACACCCTAAGATCTCGCAAATATAAAAATCTTTAAAATTCTAAGAATTCCAAAGGCTAGAAATTTTAAAATTTTAATATCAATCAGATTCTAAAACCCCGTTAGCTAAAGCTTTTTTAAATCCCAAGAATTCCAAATATGCGCGATTTATTCGCCTAGAGCTTTGTCGATGAGCTTGACGTCTTCGCTTGCGCTGCCGTCGATGACTAGGGCTTGATCGCCGCCACTTACAGCGCTTTTTCCATTAAATTTTGCGCCGACTTCGATGCCGAAGCTTTGCGATAGCACGTCGCCCACGAGCACGCCGCCGCCTAGTAGCTCGACGAGCTCGGCTTCGATATTACCGAAAAATTTGCCGCTGATTACGATATGTTTGGCCCTAATCGAGCCGCGCGCGGTACCATTTTTACCGATGACGACAGTATTATCGGAGATCACGTCGCCTTCGACATTGCCGTCGATATGCAAAATGCACGACAGGTGTAGCTCTCCTTTGATGAGCGTGCCTGACGAGATTATTGTTGTTTGAGCGGTGTTTGCATCGCCTTTATTAAAGATTGCCATGGGACATCTTCCTCCTTAGTAAAAATTTCTTTGTAATTTTTTTCGTTCCAGTTGATGAAATTTAGCGGATCTAGCGGCAGCTGCAAAAATCTAATCTCGTAGTGCAGATGAGGTCCTGTGCTAAGTCCGGTATTACCGCTAAAAGCGATGAGATCACCTTTGTTTACAAACTCGCCTACTTTGCGAGTTAAATTTGAATCCAAATGCGCATATCGTGTCGTAAAGCCGTAGTTATGGCGGATCTCGACTAGATTGCCGTAGCCAGTAGCGCCCGCGCCGCTGTATTGGATGATACCATCTGCAGGCGCATAGATAGGTGTTTTGGGCGGAGTGCGTAGATCAACGCCTGGGTGAAACTGCTTGCGTTTTAAGATAGGATGGTTGCGCCAGCCAAATTTCTCGCTGAGTTGATGAGTGCGCATGACCCTGCCGTTTGGGATCTGCATAAAAATTTCTTTGATCAGTGCGTCGGAGAATTTTTCGTTGATGATCTTTTGCGCACGCTCTTTGATCTCTTGTTCGGAAGTAGGCTTGATGTGAGATAGGCGGTCGATCGCGCGCTCATCCTCCTCAGGATCAAGCCCGAACTGATGCTCCAAATCCGAAATTTTACCCTCGATGGCTTCAAATTCCATCTGACTTGCCGCGATACCGTCGCGAAGTTTTTGATTTAGCTCGTTAAGCTCGGTTTTGGTTCGCGAAAGGCTATCGATTTTAGAGCCCAGATACCTGATATATAACGCACCCGTGATGAAAATAGTAAAAACAAATAGCACCAGATATAACGCGATCTTTTTGATGATTTGCGAAAGCAAAAAATTCCTAGAGCCGTTAAGGTCGGTTATGGTTATCATAAATTTGTTTTTCATAATGCGGCATTATAATGCAGCATAGCTGAAATTTCAAAAAAATTGTAGATAAATTTAAAAGCCATTTAATTTTAAAATTTCACTAAAAGATAAAATTTATTACTTAGTATAATTATAATTTAAGCAAATCTTGCTATAATTACAGCAATTTTAAATAAAGGAGACACAATGTCAAAAACAGTAAAACAATTAAACAAACTTCAGGCGGACGCTCATGCGCTCTTTGTCGCATTTCACGATTATCACTGGAATGTTAAAGGCTTGCAATTCGCGCAGGTTCATGCTTACACAGAGGAGGCCTACGATGAGATGGGCGAGCTTTTCGACGATATGGCCGAGCGCGCGTTAATGATAGGCGGCAAGGCGGTAACTAAGACCAAGGATCTGATCGAGCTTTCAAAAGACGCGCCGATCAGCGCAAAGGACAGCTACGGCGTAACCGAAGTACTTGAGAACGTCAAAAAAGCCTACGAGTATTTGGTAAAAGAGTTTAAAAAGCTTCAAGAGGTAGCCGAAGCAGAGGGCGACGATACTACTTCAAATATCGCGCAGGATCACTACGGCGATTATGAAAAACGCCTATGGATGCTAAGCTCAATGCTAAGTAAATAATCCTTGCAAATCCTTTCAAAATTTTTAGGGGCACATGCCCCTAAAATCCATTAAAGTTAATATTGAAATTTCAAGAAATTTTAAAATTCTAAGATTATAATTTCACGCTAAAATTTTAAATTATGCTTGAAAACTGAAGCTAAATCGCTCATTCAAAGCAAAATTCATGTAGGTTTTAAATTTCATATCGTTGAAATCTAGCTCATTCGCCATGTAAAATCATAACTCTTTTTATAAAGCTCGGTTTCATTTAAAATTTTGCCGCATCGTTAAAATTTCTTGTCGATTTCAAATTTCATAGCCGTAAAAATTCTAAGAGCTAAAGCTTTGCAGCTCAAGAATGGTATTTGCTAAGAGATCGTCTGTGATAAATTTGTATTTCTTTTTAGCGTCTGATGATAAATTTTAGCTTATAGTTTTACTATTTTGATTATTTTTAAAACCTCGGTGCTTATAAATGAAGCGGAATTTTAAAAATTTCAAAGAATTTCGCAAATTCCGTAAAATTTTATAATTTCACGGAATTTTAGTTTTTATAGAATTGAGCTCTAGCCTTAAAAATTCTCTTCGGTATTGCGGTCGCTGACGCGGTCCCACGGTAGCTTCATTCCGCCCAGGATATGAAAGTGCAGATGCATCACCTCTTGACCTCCGTTTTCGCCGCAGTTGCAAACGAGACGGTATCCACTCTTATCAAGCCCCATTTTGCGAGTTACTTCTTGGATGAAAGCGCTCATCTTCGCCATCACTTCAGGTGGCGTTACTTGGAAGTTTTCGTAGCATTTTTTAGAGATCGCCAGGATGTGGATCGGCGCTTTTGGGTTGATATCGTGGAAAGCCAAAAATTCATCGTTCTCTAGCACTTTGTTGCACGGGATTTCGCCGTTTACGATCTTTTCGAAGACGTTCATTTTAGATCCTTTTATGAGGTTGAAATTTAGCCGCGATTATAGCCAAAAAATCCAAACACGCAAATTTACCTAGCTTTTATCAAATTTTAACTACAATCGCGCCATTAAATTTAACTACAAGGATAGAATTTGCAAGAGATTAAAGCAAAAATCGGCGCTGCATCGAGCCTAAGCGAGCTGGAAGCCGTGCGCTTGGAGCTTTTCGGCAAAAAAGGCATCGTAACGGCGCTTTTTGCCGAGCTCAAATCCGCAGCGCCCGAGCAGAAAAAAGAGCTTGCCGTAAGCGCAAATGAAAAGCGCGATTATTTCAGCGAGCTCATCGCCGCTAAAAAGGCGAGCTTGGAAGAGGCGGAGCAAAAAGAGGCGATGAAAAATGAAGCGAGCGACGTCACGCTTTTTAACGAAAACGTAAGCTGCGGCGCGCTGCATCCCGTGATGGAGACGATGGATAAGATCATAGACTACTTCATCGCGCAAAATTTCAGCGTCGAAAGCGGCCCGCTCATCGAGGACGATTTTCATAATTTCGAGGCGCTAAATTTACCCAAATACCACCCGGCGCGCGATATGCAAGATACGTTTTATCTAAATGACGGACGGCTATTGCGCACGCACACCAGTGGCGTTCAGATCCGCACGATGGAGAAATTTAAAGCTCCGCCGGTGCGTATGATCGCCCCGGGTGCGGTCTTTCGCCGCGATATGGATCTAACCCATACGCCGATGTTTCATCAAGTGGAGGGTCTAGTAGTCGAGCAGGGAGACCGCGTGAGCTTCGCAAATTTAAAATACGTTTTGGAGGAATTTTTGCGCTATATGTTCGGTAGCGTCCAAGTCCGCTTCCGTCCGAGCTTCTTTCCGTTTACGGAGCCGAGTACGGAGGTCGATATCAGCTGTATTTTCTGCCATGGCCATGGATGCCGCGTCTGTAAGCAGACGGGCTGGCTTGAGGTGCTAGGCAGCGGCGTGGTCGATCCTAACGTCTTTAAAGCGGTGGGCTGGAAAAACGTCAGCGGATACGCATTCGGGCTCGGCGTCGAGCGCTTTGCGATGCTGCTGCACGGCATCCCCGATCTGCGCTCGCTATTTGAAGGCGATATTAGATTATTGGAGCAGTTTAAATGATAATAACGAGAAATTGGCTACGAGAGTGGATCGACATAGGAGAAATTTCAAGCGAGAAGCTGGCCGCTACGCTAAACTCTATCGGCCTCGAAGTCGACGCGCACGATAAAATTTCGCTTCCCGCTAGCGTCGTCGTGGGGCTCGTAAAAAGCAAGCATCGCCACGAAAATTCCGATCATCTAAACGTCTGCGAAGTGGACGTCGGCGAGCAGAGCCTGCAGATCGTCTGCGGCGCGAAAAACGTCGAGGCTGGGCAATACGTCGCGGTTAGCCTCATCGGCGCCGTGCTGCCTAGCGGCCTTGAGATAAAGCCCGCCAAACTTCGCGGAGTGGAGAGCTTCGGCATGATCTGTTCGGCAACGGAGCTTGGGCTTGCTAAAACAAATGACGGCATTATGGTGCTTGATAGCAGCATCGGCGAGCTCGTGCTCGGCAAGGAGCTGCGCGAGTATGAAATTTTTAACGACGACGTCATCGAGATCGAGCTTACTCCCAACCGCGGCGACTGCCTTAGCATCTTAGGCGTAGCGCGCGATCTAAGCGCAGCGCTTGATCTGCCGCTAAAGGAAAAGCACGAATTTGAAGATGCCGACGGAGCGCCTGGTATCGGTAGAATTTTAAGCGTACGTGCAAGCGATGAGGTAAGCGCTAAATTTGCTTTTCGAGCTTATGAGATCAAAGGCGAGCTGAAGTTAAATTTAAAGCAGACCTTGCGTCTTGCAAGCGTTGGTATTTTGCAAAGCTGCGCGGTGCAAAATTTCATCAACTACGCTACTCATTCTACCGGAGTGTTGCTGCGTGCTTATGATTTTGAAAAGATCGCTTCCGCAGATGGCAAGGTAGCGCTTGACATAAAGCCTATGCCAAACGGTGAGTTCGGCGTTTATGCGGGCAAGAGATTGCTTAGCGTAGCAGGGATTTGCCAAGACGCGGAGCTAAAGGCGTGTTGCAGTAGCAAAGTGGTGCTATTAGAGGCAAACTACACCGCGCCACTAATTATCGCCAAAGCAGTAAACGAAAACAAAGGCCTAAAAGGCGACGAGCATGTGTATCGCTCAAGTAGAGGCAGCGAGCCAAAGCTTAGGCTAGGGCTCGATCTGCTATTTAGATTGCTACTTAAAAATAAAGCCGTGAGCCTATATGCGGGCACACAAAAGATTTCAAATGCTTTGGAACCGCTTATCGTGGGCTTTAGCGAAAAAGAGATAAACTCAATGATCGGCGCGCAAATTCCACGCGACAAGATCGTAAAAATTTTAAAAAGGCTGGGCTTTGATGTGGGCGTCGAAGCCGATCTCATCACCGCCAAGGTGCCGCCTTTCCGCCACGATATCGTAAATTCCCACGACGTGTGCGAGGAGATCGTGCGTATCGTGGGCATCGATAATATCGCCGCAGCGCCGCTAAGCTTCTACGAAAAAAACCGCCTAAACGATACCTACGTAAGCTTATGTAATGTACGCAAGCTTCGTAGCAAGGCGGCAGCAGTAGGATTTTTCGAGTGCGTGCATTATGTATTTGACGACGGAAAAGCGCTAGAGAATTTAGGCTTTGCGCCGTGCAAGGTTAAAATTTTAAATCCGATAAACGGCGAGCTGGACGCGCTAAGACCGACGCTAATTAATCATCTGCTGGAATCTGCTGAGCGAAATTTAAAGAATTCTCGCAGAAGCGTCAAGCTTTTTGAGCTAGGAGAGGTCTTTGACGAAAGCGGCGCGCAGAGCCTAAGGCTGGGCTTCATCGCTAGCGGGCTAAAGGCCGAACCCTCTATCGCTGCCGGTGCAAAACCTGCCGCAGTGGATTTTTTGTATTTTGCAAATTTAATCCAAAGCGTCATCGGTAAATTTAACGTCAGGCTGCCTGGCGAAAATTTGAAATTTTTAAGCGAATTCGAGCAAGCTCAGATTGAGCATGGCGGCGAAATAGTAGGCTTTATCGGGCGCGTGGATTACGCCGTAGAAGCGGGGCGCGATCTGGATAAAAGCTATCTGTGCGAGATCGATTTTTCAAAGCTTAAATTTAAAAATATCGTAGCGGACGTTTATTCGAAATTCCCTAGCGTATCGCGCGATCTAAGCATTTTGGTGCCGAGCGGAATGCGCTTCGAGCGGATCAAAGAGTGCATAGACGCCCTTAAAATCGAGGCGCTAAAGGAATTTATCCCGAGCGATCTTTACAGTGACGAAAGCCTGGGCGATTCAAAGAGCCTGACGATCAGACTTGTATTTCAAGACCTTCAAAAAACGCTCTGCGACGAGGAAGTCGCGGGCTTTACCGATAAAATTTTAGCCGCGCTTAGCAGCGAGCTGGGACTTGGACTGCGATGAGAATTTTTGCGCAAGCAAGCCCTTTGCGGGCGGAGATTTCAAATATCGCCGCGGATAAATCGATCTCTCATCGTGCGGCGATCTTTTCGCTGCTAGCGGAGGGGACGAGTAAAATTTCAAACTATCTAGCCGCCGAGGATACGCTAAATACACTAAAAATAGTGGAGCTTTTGGGCGCTTGCGTGCAGCGCGATGCGGGCGAAATTTTAATCACTCCGCCGGAGGTTATCAAAGAGCCGAATGTCCCGCTTAATTGCGGCAACTCGGGCACCGCTATGCGGCTATTTATGGGCTTTTTGGCGGGACGCGAGGGCTTTTTCGTGCTATGCGGCGATCGCTATCTAAGCGAGCGTCCGATGAGGCGCGTTGCGGATCCGCTTTGCAAAGTAGGCGCTAAAATTTACGGGCGTCAAGGCGGCGAAAAGGCGCCTATTGCGGTGCTGGGGCAAAAGCTTGGGTATTTTGAATACGCGAGTAAGATTGCGTCCGCGCAGGTAAAGACCGCTCTAATTTTAGCGGCCTTGCGCGGCAGCGGGTGCAGGTTTAGCGAGCCCGAGCTTAGCCGTGATCACAGCGAGCGGATGCTAAAAGCGATGGGTGCGCAAATTTCGCGAAACGACCTTGCGATCGAAGTCGCACCGCTTAGCTTGCCGCTTAAACCGCTTGAAATTTTTATCCCAAATGATCCAAGCTCGGCGTTTTTTTTCGCCGTCGCCGCAGCGATAATCCCAGGCTCGCGCATCGTGCTAAAAAATATGCTGTTAAACAAAACCCGCATAGAGGCGTATGAAATTTTAAAACGCATGGGCGCCGAGGTAAAATTTAATAAAACAAGCGAAATTTACGAGCAGATCGGCGATATAGAGGTTGCTTACGCGCCGCTTCACGCCGTGGAGGTGAGCGAAAATATCTCGTGGCTGATAGATGAAGCGCCTGCGCTTGCGATCGCCTTTGCCTGTGCACAGGGAAGTAGCGTGCTTAGAAATGCCGCCGAGCTGCGCGTGAAGGAGTGCGACCGCATAAAGGTAACCTGCGAAGGGCTTCGTGCCTGCGGTATCAAGGCGCGCGAGCTACAGGACGGCTGGCAGATCGAAGGCGGCGAGGCAAACGCAGCGATTATCACGCCGTGCGGAGATCACCGCATCGCGATGAGCTTTGCGATTTTGGGCTTAAGATCGGGGATGATCATCGAAGATAGCGATTGTATCGCGACGTCGTTTCCGAATTTCGCCGCGATTTTAAGACAGATCGGGGCCGGCGTTGAAGATTGAGATGGCCAAAAGCTACGGCTTTTGCTTCGGCGTCAAGCGCGCGATCAAGATCGCAGAAAGCGCCGGTGAGGCCGCTACGATCGGCGAACTGATACATAACGCCGAAGAGATCAACAGGCTAAGGCAAAATTTCGGCGTCAAAACCTTAGAAGGCGTTAGTGAGATCAAGGACGAGCAAAAGCTCATCATCCGCACGCACGGTATCCAAAAAGACGATCTGCAAAGATTAAAGGCGCAAAATAAAGAGCTCATCGACGCTACCTGCCCTTTCGTAACCAAGCCGCAGCAGATCGTAGAAAAGATGAGCGCAGAGGGCTATGATATCGTAATCTTCGGCGATAAAAATCATCCCGAGGTAAAGGGTGTGAAATCCTACGCAAAATCGCGCGTATTCGTGATCATGGATACGAAGGAACTGCAAGACGTCAAGCTTGGCTCGCGCGTCGCGCTCGTTTCACAGACTACGAAAAAGATAGAAAGCTTTACCAAAATCGCGGATTTTTTGATGCAGCGCGCAAGGGAGCTAAGAATTTTTAATACGATTTGCAATGCGACGCTGGAAAATCAAGAGGCCGTAAAAAGCCTGTCGCAAAAGGCCGACGTGATGATAATCGTAGGCGGGAAAAATTCCTCCAACACCAAGCAGCTTTTTTTAATTTCGCAGAATTTTTGCAAAGACAGCTACCTCATAGAAAACGAAAGCGAGCTTGAACGCTCGTGGTTTGAAAACAAAAGCCTATGCGGCATCTCCGCAGGAGCCAGCACGCCTGATTGGATCATCAAAAAAGTAGTAGCGCGAATCGAAAATTTAACGCAGAATTTATAAGCCCTCTTATCAAATTTATTCTTAGAAATTTATCAAATTAAAAGCAAATTTTGGCTAGAATCGCGCATTTTAGTTCTTTTCAAAAAAGCGCAAATAAATTTAAAGGAAGCATATGGCTGAGGTGAACGAAAAGGTTCAAAACCACGCAGAGGAAGATTTTGCGACATTGTTAGAGGAGTATGACGCCGGGAAGTCTCGCGACGAGGTCGTCACAGGTAAGGTTATCGCCCTTAAGGACGGCGAGGTTTTCATAGACGTAGGCAGGAAGTCGGAGGGCATTTTGGACGCCGCCGAGGTTAGCGACGATCAAGGAAATCCGCAGGTTAATGTAGGAGATGACATCAAAGTCGCTATTATCGGAAGCAGAGGCGGTCGCCCGGTCGTATCGTATAAAAAGGCTCTAAAGAAGGAAAAAGTAAAGGCGTTCATCGACTCCTATGATGAAAACGCAGAAAATGTCTATGACGTTAAAATTCTATCGTTTAATAAGGGCGGTTTCCTTTGTGCTAATGCAGACGATGTGGAATTTTTTATGCCGCGCTCGCAAAGTGCGCTTAAAAACCCAAATGGCGCCGTCGGTAAAAATTTCAAAGTAAAGATCATTAAGGTCGATAGAGATGAGCAAAGCATCGTAGTATCGCGCAAGAAGCTACTTGATGAGGATCGCAAAGCAAGCAAAGAGGCGATCGAGAAAGTAATCGCTACTGAGGGCATCATCGAAGGCGTCGTCAAAAAGATCACCACCTACGGTATGTTTGTAGACGTAGGCGGCGTGGACGGGCTCGTGCACTACAGCGAAATTTCATACAAAGGTCCTGTAAATCCAAGCTCGCTTTACAAAGAGGGCGATAAGGTTCCGGTTAAGGTTATCAAATATGACAACGATAAAAAGCATCTCTCCCTTTCGATCAAAGAGGCGATGCCCGATCCTTGGAACGAGATTAAAGATAGCCTGGAAGTGGGCGATACGATCCGCGTAAAAGTAAGTAATATCGAGCCTTACGGCGCGTTTGTCGATCTTGGCAACGACATCGAGGGTTTTTTGCATATCAGCGAAATTTCGTGGGATAAAAATATCAAAAATCCGAAAGATTTCATCAGCGAGGGTGAAGAGCTCGACGTCGAGGTCGTAGAGATTAACCCTAGCGAGCGTAGATTACGCGTGAGCCTTAAAAATTTACTCACCAAGCCTTTTGACGAGTTTGTTGCTAAGCATAAAGTGGGCGACGTGCTAAAAGGCAGCGTCACTACGATTACAAACTTCGGCGCGTTTGTGAGGATCGACGGTGTAGAGGGGCTTTTGCATAACGAAGACGCTTCGTGGGATCGCGGCGAGAAGTGCAAAAATTTATTCAAAGTAGGCGACGAGATCGAGGTTAAGATCATCAAGATCGACAAAGATACTCAAAAAATTTCTCTAAACCACAAAGAACTCGGCGATAGCCCGATTAGCGAGTTTGCCAAGAGTCACAATCAAGGCGATGTCGTAAAAGGCAAGATCCGCGATATTAAAGAGTTCGGAATTTTTGTTGAGCTGGGAGGCGGTATAGACGCGCTTATCCGCAAGGAAGATCTCGGCAACGTAAGCGTAGATAGCCTAAAAGTGGGCGACGAGATCGAGGCTGCGATCGCTTTTATCGACGAGAAGAAAAACAGAATTCGCCTAAGCGTGCGCAGACTGGCTCATCAGAAGGAGCGCGAGGCGCTAAACGAGATCAATAGCAACGACGACGAGAAGCAAAGCCTAGGGGATCTGATCAAAGATCAACTAAATAAATAATTCCTCCCGCAAGGCATCCCCGCCTTGCGGACCCACTTCTAAAGGTTAAATTTAATGAAAACTATCATAGTTTGCGACGCAATCCACAAAATCGGTTTCGATCTGCTTAAGCAGGAATCGGACGTTAAAGTAATCGACGCCACGAGCGTGCCCAAGAGCGAGCTATACGGAATTTTAGGCGATGCTGACGTCGCGATTACCAGAAGCTCTACGGCGGTGGATGAGAAATTTCTAAATGCCGGCACCAAGCTAAAAGCGATCGTGCGCGCGGGCGTGGGTGTAGATAACTGCGATATCGACGGCTGCTCCAAGCGCGGCATTATTTTGATGAACGTACCTACTGCAAACACCATCGCCGCGGTCGAAATGACCATGTGCCATCTGCTGAATGCTGCGCGCAAATATGTAAATTCCTGCAACGATCTGAAAATTAATAGAATTTGGAAGCGCGAGAAATGGTACGGCACCGAGCTTTATAAAAAGAGCCTCGGCATCATCGGCTTTGGAAACATCGGCTCGCGCGTGGGGGTGCGCGCGCTTGCGTTTGGGATGAACGTCATCGCCTATGATCCCTATATCGAGCCTGAGAAGGCCACGAAGCTCGGAGTAAAATATACGAAGAATTTCGATGAAATTTTATCTTGCGACTTCATCACGATCCATACGCCGAAAAATCAAGAGACGATAAATATGGTAGGCGAGCCGCAAATAGCGAAGATGAAGGACGGCGTGCGCCTAATAAACTGCGCCAGAGGCGGGCTGTATAATGAAAAAGCGCTTGCAAACAATCTACGCAGCGGCAAGATCGCATATCTCGGCATCGACGTATTCGACAAAGAGCCTGCGACCGATCACGAGCTTTTGGATATCGAAAATTTAAGCGCGACTCCGCATCTTGGCGCAAATACTCTCGAATCGCAAAGCAATATCGCCCGAGAAGCCGCAGAGCAGGCGATCAGCGCCGCGCGCGGCTTAAACTATCCAAACGCTTTAAATTTGCCGCTTAAGCTCGAGGATCTACCGCGCGGTATCGAGCCGTATATAAATTTGGTCTCGAAAATGGCCTATCTTGCGGCGCAGATCAATAAAGGCCCGATCAAATCGATTCGCATCGAGGGCAGCGGCGAGGTGGTGCAGTATCTAAAATCGATGCTCGTTTTTGCAATCGTAGGCGCGCTGCACGATTCTTCGGGCGATTCGCTAAATTACGTCAATGCTAAATTTCTTGCGGATGAAAAGGGGATCGAGACGAGCTTTGGCGAGCTTGCGCGAAGTGTTTATAAAAGCGAGATCTCGGTTAAGGTTACGACCGACAAAGCGATCTCAAACGTCGCGGGCACCGTATTTGATGGCAGCGAGGAGCGTATCGTAAATATCGGCGGATTTAAGACCGATTTTAAGCCGAAAGGCAAGATGATAATCTTCAAAAACACCGATGTGCCGGGCGTTATTAAATCCGTAAGCACGATCCTAGCCGACGAGAACATCAATATCGCGGATTTCCGCTTAGGCAGAGGCGAGGAGGGGGACGCTTTGGCGGTCATTTTGGTCGATTCCGAAGTGCAAAAAAGCACGCTTGATAAGCTGGCGGCGCTTCAAACCTGCCTAATGGTGCGCTACGCGGCGCTTTAATCTTTTTCCGCTTAGGAGGCGAAATTTAAAATTTCGCCTCGCCCGAATTCTTTAATAATTTAAATTTACAATCCAGCCTACGATGGTGTTTATGAGACGATGCAGGAACGCGTGGCGAGGATTGGCGGAACTTGCGTACGTGCAGAGCTAGCGCTTGAGGTACGTTGCGACATGCGTCCGAGCAGATGCCCTTTTAGCGTGCGGCTTTTGTAAGCGCGACACGCACGCTCTAAATTTAACTCTCGTCGCGGACTTGCTTTTAAATTTAAATTTCGTCCTTGCAGAGCCGCTTTAAATTTCATCATCGCGGCACTGCCGATTAAATTTTGTCGCTATGCGGGTTTGGTACTAAAAGCTAGAGGCTGCGATGCGAAACGAGATCAAAATTTTATTTTGGGCATGAAGAGCTAAGCAAGAGTTGCTTCCAGGAAGCATCGGAGCGTTAAATTTTATTTATAAGACAACGTCAAGGCGCTTTTGCTTCAAATTTATTTGCGGCAGGCGTTTCATCTCTTTAATCGTATCGCTCGTTAAATTTCGGGCAGTTGCCGAGAGATCGCACTGCTGATTAAATTTTACGTTTTTGCCGAAATTATGCTTCGCCGAAAAATTCCGTCTATCCTAAAATGAGCAGGTACAAAATTTCAGCTGTAATGCGTCCTGCTAATTTGTGGCCCCAGTGTCTCGATTAGGCTTAAAATTTTGCGGATCTGCGTTTGGTATTCGCGCGCGAGCTCTATGCTAGCGGGCCTACCAAAAAGCGTAGTTTCAAAAAGATCGGGCGCACCGTTTAAAAATAGATATAAGCGCTTATCCATAAATACCGTGCTCAAGCTGAACTCGCCGCTCGTTTCGCGATTTATTTCGCGCAGACGCTCCATAAACGCGGGCGTTAGCAGATAGCGCGCTTCTACTTTGTCATCCGCAAATACGCGAAAATCGCGCATAAAATCCACATCGTCCATCATCTCTTTTTCGCCGAAGATCTTGGCGTTTAGCTCCCTGCTTACCACTATCGTTTTGCCCGAGGTTTTTTTCGCGAGCTCGCAGATCAGTACGTTGCCGTCAAAGTCCATATAGTTATCGTAGAATATTTTGATCAACATAATCGCCGCTATGAGCGGATTATCCGTTTTCATGTAAAACCTACCATTACTATGTACCTCGCTTAGGCTAAATTTAATCCCGCAGTACACGCCCGTAATCCGATCCTCGCTTTTGATCCTAGATTTCCTATAAATTCTAAATTTTTGAAATTCCTCCTCTTGCATGCCGGTATATGGATCGTATTTTAAACCGGCATCTATATCGTTTATTACGGCGCGGACGAATATCTCTTTATAAAATTTGTAGTAGCGAATTTCCGCTTCGCTTTCTTGACCGGCGCAATGCATAAGAAATATCCAAAAGATCTGAAAAAGGATCAAGACGCTCGAAAATTCGGCAATTATTATCAGAGGAGTGTCTGCTTTAACGCCGTTTAGAAACACTAATACGAACAGGACCGCAAAAAAGGCGGCTATGCTGAGGTAGTAATATCTATTAAAAGCTTTAGCGCACGCTTTTTGTTCGGTTAAAGTCTGCGAAACGACATCTTGCAGAGCAGGCGACATATCTATCCTTGATAAAATTTTCGCCCGTATTGTAGCAAAATTTAACGTGATTTATAAAGAGCGAATTCCGCCGCTTAATGAATAGTCGGGATCGAAATTTAATTTACGCGGGTCCGCAGCGTAAAATTTTAAAATCCTACTCTTTGAAATTAGATCCGCACCGGATTTAAAATTTAACATATCGCGTAAGCTTATATTTCACGCGAGCCGCTTTTTAAAATTTGCATCCAAAGCTTGCGATCACAGTATCCTGAGGGTGTCTGAGATGAAATACATAAAAATCCCGAGCCCAAACATCACGAAAAGCCCCGCAAATTCGATGTAAAGCTTCAAACTTACGAGCCGCTTCGAGCTTAGCTCGTTTGCCTTCGCGCCGAAAAGCGCGGCTAAAAATATCACGACGCTCATCCCAAAACCGATGAAAAGCGCACTTGCGACGCTAAGCGCGAAGCTGCCGAGGCTGAAAGCAAGCACGAAAATAAGGATCGTGCCGGGGCAAGGCACGAGCGCCGCAGCAAGCGCGATAAGCCACTCCCGCCCTTTCTCGCCGCCGCAGGTCGCGCCATTTTGCAGCGAGCTAGACGAGGTTTGGTTTTTGAAATTTGTAGAATTTGAAGCCTGTTTTTGTTCGTTTTGGCTAGACGAGTTTTCTTCTAGGCTTGCGGCTAAATTTGAATCCGAATTTAGCTCTGCCGTTGCGGCGCCCGAATTTTCAGTATCTAAATACTGTGCGGATTCGCCGCTAGGGGTTTTAAATTTAGAAAATTTATAGCTCTTTGACGCTGCGCCAGCGGAATCCCCGGCGTTTGCAAATGCCGTATTTTTTAAGCGGACGTCCGTCTCCGCGGTCTTTGCGACGGAAGCGCAAGCGGCGCAAGAGCAGCCCGCATCGTGGCTGACGCCCGATCTTACGCGGCGAGCTTTGTCGTAGATGATGAGCGCGGTTATGACGATGATCAGAAGTGCCGAAATTTTCGTGGTGATCGAGGCGGAGTTTGCAGAGACGAGCCCTGCGACGTTTTGCAACACGAACATGCTCGCGCTTACTAAAACGAGCGCTCCTAGTACGTGTAGAAGCCCGATTTTAAGGGCAAATCCGAAGGCTTTGACGTAGCTGCCGCCATGGGCTAAGAAATAGCTCGCCGTTAGCAGCTTCGCGTGCCCTGGGCCTGCCGCGTGGAAAAAGCCGTATATGAAAGAAAGCGCCAAGACCCATAGGATGGTGCTCGCGCTTGCATGCTCGCTGCTTGCGCGAAACGCCGTTTTGAGGCTTTTCATAAAATCCATCGTCTTTTGCGCGACAAATCCCAGCGAAACCTCTTTGTGCTGCTCGCTTGAAATCTCGTCGCTACCGAGCGCGGCGCCGTTTTTGCTCGCGTTATTTTGCGCTAAATTTAAAGAACTCTCCCTGGGCGGCGTCGCTAGATTTTGCGTAGAATGCGCGGAATTTAAAGAATTGTCTCGGATCGCAGCAAAATTTTCGCTCACGTCTTTATCTACAAGCGCCACAGAATTTGCGGAATCACCTTTCGTCTGCGCATCCTTTTTGGCGGCTTTATTAATCTGCGCGAGAGTATCCGAAGCGGCGATGTTTTTTTGTGCCTCTGCTGCAGCCTCCGAAACAATATCGCCGACGGATCTTTGGTTTGATCTGCGTGCTGAGCTGGAATTCGGTTTAGCTTGGCCGCCTTGCGCAAGTTTATCCTCTGAGCCCGCAAGACTCTGCTCGCTAGATGCAAGGCTATCCTGCGCTAAATCGGAGTTTGGCGCGCTTGAAATTGGCGGCTTTTTATCTGCGATCTTTGGTTTTTCGCCGCTAAATTCTATAAAAGTGGTGGCCAAATTTGAATTAGGCTTCGCTACAAAGCCCTCGCCTAGATTAATGGGCTTGTCGTCAAGCATTTTGAAATTGAAAAATCCCTGATCGTCGTTAATGGAAATTTTAAGAACGCGGTTGTTTCGCAGTTCGAAGCCAACCTTTTGATCGAACTCAAACACGAGTCTGCCCTTTTTGACGAGGCTTATTGCGTTTTTAAAATTTCCCTTAATTTGCGTGCCTACGAGGTTGCTAAGCGCAGGTTTTGCGTTTTTTGGCGCTTGATCGTAGAATTCCGCCTCGCAAAGATAGTTTTTGGGGGTTAGATAATCGGTCATCGCCTTGGTTATCTCGGCAAGCTCGCTATTTTCAAGCTTGGCATTGGAATTTATATCGTAGGTCTGCATTATGACGTCGGTAAAATTTTGAGAGAAAAGCCACGAAAAATGCAGGCTCACGATCTTGCCGTCTTGTGCGACAGGGGTAATGCTAACGTGCGCAGTAGGCGTGTATAGGGCGCACAGAGCGCACGCAAATATCCGCGAGCTAAAGATCGCGGATAAAAGTAAAATTTTAATAAATTTCATCAACTACAAATTCTCTCCGAAAACGTCGATCGTCTTTTTCATCGTCTCGTACCAATCTAGCGGCAGCTGATCGATCTCTATCACCTTTGCGCCTGTTTGTGCGGCGATGGTTTGCGCTGCCTTTTTGGAAAACTGCGGTGCGACGAAAATCACCTTGATCTTTTCCTCTTTGGCTTCCTCGATCAGCTCGGCTAAATCCGCAGGCTTAGGCTCTTTGCCCTCTACTTCGACTGCGATCTGCTCTAAATCGTATCGATGCGCGAAATAGCCCCAAGACGGATGATAAACCATAAATTTCTTTCCCTTGACGCCCGCTAATTTCTGCTTTGCGTAAGCGTCCAGCTCGTCAAGCTTTTTAGCAAATTTATCGAAATTTGCTTCATAAATTTTAGCATCCTTAGGATACTGTTTGGTTAACGCGTCTTTAATATTTTTAGCTTGAATTTTTACAAGCTGCGGATCGAGCCAGATATGTGGGTCTAAACCGCCGTGATGGTGATGGTGCTCGTGTGCCTCGTGATCTTTGTCGCCATGCTCATGATGCGCGTCATGATCATGATCATCGTGATGTGCGCTATGATCGTGTTCGTCGTGATGGTGGTGCTCTGCCATAGCCATTTTAGTGATACCATCTTCGGTGCGGATTATCTTCATCTTTGGATACGATGCGGCAAGCTTTGGTAGCCAGACTTCATCAAATTCTATACCGACCGCAAAATACAGATCGCTATTTTCTAGCATTTTCATCTCCGAAGGCTTAGGCTCGTATGTGTGCGGATCAGCGCCTTTGCCTACCATCGTATTTACCTGCAGGGTATCACCTGCGATCTGTTCAACAAAATACTTCGTAGGAAGTATGGTCGTGGTGACCGTAGGTTTGGCGAATACTACGCAACTAGCTGCTAAAAGCGTGAAAATAAGCTTTTTCATAAAATTCCTTTCCAAAAAAATTGCGGAAGTATATCAAAAGCAACTTAGTTGCAACTTAATATAAATTTATCTAAATTTCGCTATCATCGCTTAAATTTTAAAAAAGGCGTAAAATGGATCCCAAAGATTTTTTAGCGAGTCACGATATCGCTCCTACGGCGCTTAGAGTGCAGATCGTGCAGATCCTAAGCGAGAAAAAATGCCCGGTAAGCTATGATGAACTAGTAGAACAAACGGGCGCGAATAAAACCACTATATATCGCAATATAGCGCTTTTGGAAGAGAAAAATTTGATAATTACCAGCGAAAATAATCATAAAAGCTTTTATGAGCTTACCGACGGCGCCAAAGCGTATTTTGTCTGCGAAAGCTGCCATAAAATGGAGGAGATTTCGATGCCAGCTTTGCCACAAAAAAATGTCAAAAGCGTGCTCGTGCGAGGATTGTGCGAGAAGTGCGGCGGCTGAGGCGGGAAATTTAATAAAAAGCGCTCAAGGAAATTTGGCTAAAACGCTAGGACAAAATTTAACCGATTTTTAACGGATTTTTATAAAACAAACGATATAATCCGAGCGTTTCATATTTTAAAAGGGAAAAATTCAGTGAATAAAAACGATACGATAAAAGCAATAGAGAAGTTTGTGAGTTCTCAAGAAATGACGATGTTTCGCCTGAAAAAGGGTATCTACGGCGATGCGATGAAAAACCTGGATCAGGTTTTTACGCCGTATAAGGAGTTTGCCGAGTTTTTCAAAAATCCCGCAAATAGGCTGCAGGAGCTGTTAGGCAACATCGCGTACGAATCGATTTTAAACTACACTGAAGCAGGGCTATCGCACTGCGAGAAGATCCACTCGATCTATTTTGTGGAATCCAAAGGATTTTTCAAAAGCGGGCTAAAGTATATCGAGCCTGATGCGACCGCGAGAGAAAGAGCCAAGAGCTATTACGACAAATTGCTGGAAAATAATGAGAAGCTTAACGAATATATCGATATCGGCTTGCAAAGGCTACATGGCTTAGAAGCGAAGGTTTTCGAGTAGGCCAGGTTAGTTTTGGGATTTGATTTGCGTGGCGAAATTCTATCGCAAATCCTTAGCGCTTAAAATTCTATGATTAAATTTCATACCTTTTACAGATCCACTTATATTATTTAATTCCGCGTTAGCGCCGCTTTTAATTGCACATATAGTAATAGGGCGGCTTGAGCAATTCCGTGGCGGTAGGCATTATCCGATACGATCAAAGAAATAATCTAAATTTTTAAAGCTCAACGAAGCGGGTTAAAATAAGCAAGCTTGGTTAAATCCTTTGAAGAGATTAAAGCAGGCTCTAGCATAAACTAGCGCTTGGTCGAAGTCTGCGAATTTGAAATTTCGCGGTTAGCGCGAACGGGAATTTAAAATTCTAGCGCCACTTTAGATTTCTGCGAAATGCGGAATTTTAAAAGTAGGTACTGCGCCTGCAACAAGCAAAACGCAAGATTTGAAATTTGCTAGAAAATACTCACTGCGAAGTAAAATTTAAGAGCCAGGCTGCAGGGCGACGCAGCGTAAATTTTAATTTGCTCTGTAGCGCAAAATATATTCAGCAAGAGATATTTTTGGAAGCGGAAAGGGCGCGATAGAGAGCCGTAACGAATTATATTTGATTGCGCTAATACCGCGTTGGTATATGCAGTGATGTAGCCGATACGTAAAAATTATTTAGCGGTGTCAATATAGTGGAGTGTGCGGTATAAATTTTAACTCGTTTTGGTGCGCTGTTTTTATTTATTGCGCGCGGCAAATTTAAGCGGTTAAACTTATTGAGATTAGAAAATTCTAAACACGGATTAAAGCTTAGCGGCGAAATTAGCCTTGCTAGCATTCTGCTGCATCTTAATTTCGCCGCAAGCAACTTTATTTATCTGCCTTTTCGGCTTTATATTGCGCTAGCAGGGTGCCTAGCTCATCTTTTATGCGAAGCTTTTCTTTCTTCATCGCATCGATCTCCAGATCGCTCATATGCACTCTGCCAGCTTGTGCGTCGGCGATCTTGTGATCCAGCTCGTCGTGCTTCTCAAATAGCGAATCAAATCGCGCGTTTTTGCCTTTTAACTCAGTGATTAAATCTCTGTATTCATGAAACATACTTTACTCCTTTGAAAAGTTTATTCAAGTATATCAATAAAGCGCTTAAAACCTAATTTCAGCTATCAAATTTAGACTGAATTTAGCGGATGAAATTCTAAATTTTAAGAGATGAAATTTTAGTATTTAAAAATTTAAAACAGGCAAATTTAAATGATAAAATTTTAGGGTAGAGCTTTAAAGCCCTGCTGCTATTCGCTATTTTCGAGACGAGATTTTTAGGTTATGAAGCGAGCTGTGAATCTTTATGATCTATAATCGGCGTTGATTTTTACGTAGTCGTAGCTAAGATCGCAGCCGTACGCGCTAAACTCGCCCTCTCCGAGCCCTAAATCGCACCAGATCGTAAAGCTTTTTTGCTGCATTATGGCGTGAGCCGCGGCCTCGCGCGCGGCGTCCAGTTCGCGATTTTGCGCGTCATAAAGTAGCACGTCGTCGTATTTGATACGCAGCTTTTCTTCGTCGCATTCGATACCGCAGGCGCCTATGGTGGAGGCTATGCGACCCCAATTCGGGTCTTCGCCGAAGATCGCCGTTTTAACAAGCGGCGAATTGCTAAGCGCCTTTGCCGCCCTGCGGGCATCCTGGGCGTTTGCGGCACCGCTTACTCTAAATCGCACCAGCTTGTTTGCGCCTTCGCCGTCTTTTACCAGCATTAGCGCAAGCTCGCGCGTCAGGGCGTTTAGCGCGGAGGCGAAGGCGTCCTTTTCGTAAGCGCATTTAGCGCTGCTGCAGAGCATAATCGTATCATTGGTGGAGGTATCGCCGTCGACGCTTACGGTGTTGAAACTCTGCTCCGCTGCCTTTTTTAGCAGCTCGTCCATATCAGCGCGCGGGATTTTTGCGTCGGTTAGGATGAAGCAGAGCATAGTTGCAAGCGCAGGATTGATCATACCTGCGCCCTTGCAAACGGCTGCGATGTGAAATTTCTCGCCGTTTTCTAAAGAAATTTCATATGCAAGCTCTTTTTTTATCGTATCTGTCGTCATAATGGCGGTGGCTAGAGCGTTCGAGTTTCGTGCCGAAAGGTCAAAATTTTGCGCGGCGGCGATAATTTTTTCCTTTTTAAGGCGGTATCCGATGACGCCGGTCGAGCTCATGACAGGGTTTATCAGAGGGATTTTTTTGCCAAGCTCGCTAAAAATTTCATCAATATCGGCGATGCCTTGCTCCCCGGTCATAGAGTTTGCGTTTTTAGAATTTACGAGGATAAAATTTGTTTTAAGCTCCCCGCCTGCGCGCTCTTGTGCCCTTTTGAAATGCCTAATCGGCGCGGCTTGAAATTTATTGCTCGTAAAGATCGCGCTTACGGCAAAAGGCTCATCCGCGCGGATAAATCCCAGATCGTTCCCCTCTTTTTTAAAGCCCGAATTTACGCCATCAAAATAAAAGCCCTCGACATTCTGCAAGCCGCCCTCGAGCTTAGTGATTTTAAACATATCTCATCTCCTGTGGCTTGTATTTGCTGCGGATGAGCTTTTTCGTGTTGCGGATACCCTCTGCCGTGCCGATGACTAAAAATTTTACCCCAGTACCGATGAGGTAGTCGCCATCCGGCATCGGGATAAAGCGGCTGTTGGGCTCTTTGATTCCCACGACGTCGGCGTTTGTAAAATCGCGCAGGCGAGTTTCTTTTAGGCGCTTGAAGCGGATCCATGAAAAATCGGGCACCGTGATCTCCTCGATATCGATGAGTGAGTCTTTTTTATACAAAAATCGCTCCAAAATGTTTTCCATATCGGGGCGCACGCTGATCGCAGAGAGCCTTTGTGCGGCGAGCTTAGAGGGTGAGACGATAGAATTTGCGCCGAGTTTTTTTAGCCTCTCGGTGTCGCTGTCATCATCGCTATTTGCCATGATGAAGTAGGGGGTGATGCGACCAAGCTCCTTTTCGTATAGGCGCACGAGCGAGATTATTGCGATATTATCGGCTAAATTTGGACTTAGCGTGATGACAGATTTCGCAGATGACAGATGCGCTTTTAGCATTGTAGTTTCTACGTGCGGCTCGCCTACGATGAAATATGGATAGCGGTTTTCCTCGGCAATTTTAGCTAGAGCGGGATCGGGGTCGATCACGACAAAAGGCAGATGATTTTCGCGAAACTGCTTGGCAAGCTCGGCGCAGTAGATGTTGTTGTAACAGATAATGTAGTGGTTTTTGAGTCTTGCGATGTTATTGATCATTCGTTGCTCCCTAAGTAAATTTTGAAGTTTGCCGTTTTTTATGACCTCGACGACGACGCCCAGGCAAAACGAAAAGGTTCCAAAGCCCATTAGGATGAATAAGACGGTAAAAATTCTACCCGCGGGCGATATCGGCGCTACTTCGGTAAAGCCTACCGTCGTGAAGGTCATGCCTGCTTGATAAAAGGCGTCTACGAGCGAAAAGCCCGCTATAAAGACATAGCCTAATGTGCCGATTAGCATCATCAATACGATGGTTATCAGCGGTAAGCGAAAAGGACGTAGCTGGTCGTAAATTTCTGTGTAGAGGTTGATGTCCGGCTTAGTCGAGCCGGACCAGTCGAGGAATCGCTTGATCTTGTCCAAAACAGACATAAATTCCTCTTTAAGAGGTTATTTTGATTGCTTTTTCATAGTTCGTAGAGTTGAGGCGGCGACTTTGATTCGTCTGGTTGAGCCGTCTTGTAGCTGAACGCGGATGGTGCGTAGATTGACCTGAAATTTCTTCTTCGTTTTGTTGTTTGCGTGGCTGACGTTGTTTCCCACCATCGCACCTTTGCCGGTGATTGCGCATCTTTTTGCCATAATAAATCCTTGATGATTAAAATAAATGACGATTATAGCGAAAAAATTTCAAATTATGCTTAAAATTCGCTCCGGTTCAAATTTAGCGAAATTTATGACAAAACTAAGTAAAATTCCGCATCTTTAAATTTTAAAGGAATCTTAATGTATGTCGCACCCAGCATTTTATCGGCGGATTTCGGAAGGCTTGCGGAGGAAATTCGCGCAGTCTGCGAAGCGGGCGCCGATCTCATTCACGTAGATGTGATGGACGGGCATTTCGTACCCAATCTCACGATCGGACCGCTCGTAGCAAGCGCCGCGGCAAAGGCGAGCAGCAAGCCTTTAGACATCCATCTGATGGTTAAAAACGTGCCGTTTTTCGTCGATCTTTTTTTGCCGCTAAAGCCGAAATTTCTTAGCTTCCACATCGAGGAGGAGCAGCACCCGCTGCGCCTCATAGATCATATACGCCGCAGCGGCGTCTCGCCCGCGGTCGTGCTAAATCCGCATACTCCGCTTAGCGCGCTGGAGTTTATTTTGGGCGAGGTCGATATGGTGCTTTTGATGAGCGTCAATCCGGGCTTTGGAGGGCAGAAATTTATCCCCTCGGCGCTTGAGAAAATTAAGCAGCTGCGCGAGCTGATCGATCGCAAAGGCGCAAAATGCCTCATCGAGGTCGACGGCGGCGTAAACGGGCTGAATATCGCAGGTATCGACGAAGCTGGCGCCGACGTCGTGGTAGCGGGCAACTACATATTTTCTTCAAACGACTACACGGAGGCGATCCGTGCGCTTAAAATTTAGGCGCGACATAGGGGTAAAATTTTGACGCATAGAATCGAAAATCTCATAAATTTACTAGCTCAAAAGAGCATAAATTATTACGATTTTATCTCAAAAGCAAGCGACATTGCTGAAATTACTGAGCTTTTCGAGCCCAAAGACCTCTCGATGTGGCGGGCGCTGGGCATAGAGATAATAAAGCTCGACAACGGCAAAATTACGCTCAAAACCCGTGAGACGGACATTTCGGACGAAATTTTTTGCTTCGTGGACATCGAGACGAACGGTGGGCTTTCAAACGGCCAGATCATCGAAATCGGCGCGATAAAAGCGCGCGGCACGCAGGAGCTGGACCGCTTCGAGAGCTTCGTTTACGCGCCCGTCGTGCCCGAAAATATCACGGAGCTTACGGGGATCCGCTCGGACGATCTGGTGGGCGCACCGCCGCTAGCTAGCGTGCTGGAGCGATTTAGACTGTTTTTAGGCGATAGCGTTTTTGTGGCGCATAACGTCAAATTTGACTACGGCTTCATCGACGCGAGCCTGCAAAAATGCGGCTTTGGAATGCTTTTAAATCGCAGGCTCTGCACCGTCGAGCTCGCGCGTCGCACGATCGAGGCGCAAAGATATGGGCTCGGCTCGCTAAAAGAGCTTTTAGGCGTGCAAAACGTCCACCACCGCGCATTTAGCGACGCCGTTTCCTGCTTTGAAATTTTTAAATTCGCTCTAAAGCGCCTGCCGTGGAGCGTGCAAAGCACCGAGGATCTGATACTTTTTAGCAAAACCGCAAAGAGCCTGGCGCTGCCTAGGCCGCAGATTTCGGAGCGCGGCGAGGGCGAAATTTTATAAATCGCGCGCCGGATTTAAAGATGAAATTTTAGTGAAATTTCGCGCCGCCGTTTGAGGGGTAAATTTTACGCTTTTAAACGGCGGCGCTTTAATCTGCGCGGATTGCGGTAGCGCAAATTCGATCCGCGCGATTTTGGGCGGCGCAAATCGGCGCGTATGGACCTAGATTTTGAAATTTTACCCTTGCCGTAGCGATTGAATGCGCATAAATCGCGGCGGCGCAAATTTATAGCGCTACTGCGGCGAGATGTGATTGCGAGCGAACCGAAACGGCGCGAATTTAAGCAGGCGTGGTTTTAAATCGCATTGCGATCGCACCGGATTTAAGTGCAAATGCCCGCAGCAGCGCCCTCCGCGTATGCCAACCAGGCGGATTATGCGATTTTAATTTGCTCGGGCGGGTGCGGCAGCGAGCGCTCGTGGAGCCTTTTTGCTTTCGCGGTTTTGATTTTTGCGGCGATAAATTTTGCGGCCGCCCGCAGTTTTACAACCTTGCTTCGGGCGAATTTTATGAGCGCTTGCAGTCGCGTGGATACGTCCGAAGCGTCGTGCGCTTTAAATTTTAAAATTTAGCCTAGGCGCGCGAATTCGATGCTTTAAACTCTAAAATCAATAAATTTTGCCCGCGCCTGCGCATCTTTTGCGTCCCAAAAGCGATAAATTTAGCGTGCCCGTACCGCCGCCGCAGATACGCTAGGCGCGAGGGTTTTCTGCATTCGCCGCTTGGAATTTTGATTTTAGCTTGACGACCTGGTCGGTACGTACCCGTGCCGCAAATTTTAAAATAGAGCTTTATAAAATTTTTTGGCGCCGATCGAAAATAAAATTTCATAAATTTTTATCGCAAAACATAGTGCGATCGGAGTAAATTTAACGAAAGCTCACCCCTGTCGTAGCGGCGTACGGTGACCGCATCCGCACTAAATTTAGCGATAAGCAAATCCGCGATCCTAATAATACGAATTTACGCAGACGCAGCCCACCTCTCATCAAAGCGTCATCGGAAAGCTGACGGGCTTTGTGAGCGAGTGAAGTAATGCGCCGCCATCTTTGCAAGAAGCGCGATCTTGCGATTGAGCGGCCTTTTTCGCCTAAAGACGGACATATCGCGGGCTAAAATTTAAACGAAATTTCATAAGGCGGATCGCTGCTTTTAAATTTACGTTGCAAATCTCATAGGCTGCGAATACGGCGGTCAAATTTTAAAATTCTATTTGTTTTAGTCATGTTTTGAGGTATGTATTGTGAGGGTTCGCGAACCGCTTGATTGGAAATGAGTTTTAAAGCGCGCCTTGCGTTTGTATCGCGCGGTAAAATAAATTTTTGCGCCGAAAATTTCACGCCGCTATGTCACCGCCGAGCCGTCCGCTGTCTTAACTCTCATCCGATTGCTCTGTATCTTCAAACGCGCTAGAATTTCGGCAAAGCTACGTTTTAATGCAAAATTTTATCTGCCTACCCGTGGTCTATGGTGGATGAAATTTTGCCGCCCGTCGTAAGCTGCGCGCGGTATTTGCTCGCCGCGCATGCATGCCATAGCCCATATCCTCTTGCCGCGGCTGCTACTTTAATAACGTCCATCGTTGTGGCTCTCGCCTGCTTCTTCGCGTATATTTTTTATGCCTTGTAAGCTGCGCGTCACCGCATCTGCGTCAAGATCGCGCCGTGCCTTTAAAGCACGCAAATCCATCCTGCATAAAATTTAGCTTCTTTGCCATGCTCGCCTCCTGCCGCACTTTGTCGTGCTTATTTGTTGTGAGCCACCGCCGCGCCATATCCCTGCGCACATACGCGCCGTACCCGCTGCAAGTTTTAGTGCCCGCGCCTTAAAATTTTAGCCCAAAAGCCCTATTTAGCGCCGTGCCCTAGCAGAAACAATCTCACCGCTTGTTCGGCGACGCGGGCTAAATTTCGTGTTGCGGTCTCTTTTTCCATCGCGCGCTCAAGGCTCATCGGTTCGTTTAGGATGCAAAAAAATGCGCCTATGCCTAGCTCATTACAGCCGCTGGCACAGGGCGATATGCCGCCTGCCAGCGCGATTACGGGCACGCCGTAAGAAGCAGCAATCTTTGCGACACCGCAAGGGGTTTTGCCCATCGAGCTTTGAAAATCGAGCCTTCCTTCGCCTGTGATGACGAGCTCGACGCCTTTCATATCGCGATCTAGCCCGATCTCTTCGGTGATGATGTCGATGCCCGGCTTAAGCGTCGCGTTTAGAAAGCTCACAAAGCCAAAGCCTAGCCCGCCGGCAGCTCCTGCTCCGGGGCTATTCCAAAGCTCGCGTCCGAGGTGCTTACTTACGACGCTTGCAAAATTTATAAGTCCCGCATCGAGCTGCTTTACTATCGCCGCATCCGCGCCCTTTTGCGGAGCGTAAATATATGCCGCGCCATTTTCGCCAAAAAGCGGATTATCCACGTCGCAGGCAATAAGAAACTCGCATTCTTTAAGATGCGGTAGCACCGAAGTGCAATCTATCGTGGCGAGTTTAATCAGATCCTCGCCCGCTCCTGCAAGCTCTGCGCCATTTGCATCTTTAAATTTAAAACCAAGCGCGCGCAGCATACCCATACCCGCATCATTCGTAGCACTTCCACCGATGCCGATGATAAACTTTCGCGCGCCGTGTGCGATCGCATGCGCTATCATCTCGCCAAAGCCATAAGTGCTCGTTTTTAGCGGGTTGCGGCGCGATTTTTCGATGAGTGGCAGACCTGATGCGGACGCCATTTCTAAGATGCCTAGCTCGCCTTTTAAGGCGTAGCGCGCGGGCGTTTTTTCGCCTAACGGATTTGCTACGATGACGTCCATGAACTTAGCTTTTAGCGCGTCGGTAAGGGCTTCAACGCTTCCTTCGCCGCCATCTGCGATAGGCTTGACGAGCACCTCGCAGCCTAGCTTTTCGATGCCTGATTTTACGGCGTTGCCCGCCTCAAGCGAACTAAGAGAGCCTTTAAACGAATCGATCGCGACTAAAACTTTCATATTTTTCCTTTAGCTGGTATTTTAAAATTTTGGAATTTTACAGCGCGTAGGCTAAATTTACGATGACAAGACTGAAGCAAGAGTATAATTTTAAAATCTCGTTGCCAAATTTATGGGGCAAATTTTAAAATTTCATGTCGTGGAATTTTAGAATTCTGTAAGCCACAAAATTTCGGCTAAATTTTAAAATTCCGTAGTGATAGAATTTTAAAATTTCGCTCCTTGAGGCTTTGTGTGTAAATTTAAAACTCCGCTATACGAAATTTTAATGTCCTAGAGCATTTGCGCGGTACGGCTAGCTACGTAAATTTAAAGAATTTTATGTAGCTAGCCGCTGGTAGATGCCCGTAGCGCTCCGCACGGATTTAGCGCGGTAGCGGCTAGAATAAGCTAACCTAGATCAAAAACAGCGACAAAACCCACACGCTGATCATGCCCGTAATGCCCATAATTAGCGTCAGCATTGTTTGAGTGCGGTAGCCTTGCTGCGGATTCATCTTGCTGAAATTCGTAACGACCCAAAAGTAGCTGTCGTTAGCGTGCGAAACCGTCATCGCGCCCGCTGCAATCGCCATTACCACAAGCGCGCCGGACATTTCGGAGGTGAAGCCCAGTACCTGCATTAGCGAGCCATCCACGTTAAACGCCCCCATAATCGAAGCTGTAGTGATGATCGCAACGGTGGAGCTTCCTTGTGCGGTTTTTAAGACGGCCGAGATTAAGAACGGGAAGAAAATCCCCGCGGCTTTAATCGCGGTCGCATTGTCCTTGATGTAGGTTACGAAGCCGGCGTCGGTGATGACCTTGCCTAGCACTCCGCCCGCTGCGGTTATAAAGAGGATCGGGCCTACGATTTTTAAGGATTCGTTGGTGAGCTCGCTAAATTCGCCTAGTTTGCCGGTTTGTACGAGCAAAAATACCGCAAAAACTACGCCCAAGGCTAGCGCGATGATAGGATTTCCTAAAAATTGCGAAATTTCGCCCGCAAACCCGCCTACTTTTAGGATCTTGGCGACGGAGCCCAGCGCCATAAATAGGATCGGCACCAAAATAGGGGCTAAGCTTAAAAATCCGCCCGGCAATTTGCCGTATTGTTTAAGCAGATCGTCGTAGCTTTTAGCGATTACTTCATTCGCTTCGGCTTCGCTTATATGGACGTTTTTGGCGACTTTTTTAGAAAAAAAGTATGTGGCGATCAGCACCGGCAAGGACACTACCGCGCCCATTGCGATTACGAGCAGCAGATTGCCGCCTAGACCTACGGCACCTGCTGCGGCGATCGGTCCGGGAGTCGGCGGGATGAATACGTGCGAGGCGTAGAGTCCGCCGGAGAGCGCTACTGCAAGAGCGACCGGATTTTCGCCGATTTTTTTGCTGATTGCTTCTCGGATCGGGTTTAAAACGACGAAGCCGCTGTCGCAAAATACGGGGATACCCACGATCCAGCCCATTATGAGCATCGCAAGCTCGGGGCGCTTTTGCCCGACTACGTTTACGACCATATCGGCGAGTTTGAGCGCCGCGCCCGTCTTTTCGAGCACGGTGCCGATGATCGCGCCGAAGATTATGACAATACCGATACTCTTAAACGTGCCGCTGAATCCGTCGCCGATAATCGCGGGGATCTTGGCTAGCGGTATGCCCGCGACGATCGCGAGCGCCAGGGAGATAAGCATTAGCGCCAAAAACGGGTGAACGCCTGCTTTGGAGATCAAAAAAATCATCACGACGACCGCTATGGCGAAGCAGATGATTAACGCAACACCGCTCATAAAAGCTCCTTGAATGGATTTAATTTGCCCGCAAGCGGTTTAAGCTTAAGCTCCGTTTGCGCCTCAAATTTAATGCGGTAATTTTAGCGAAATTTTAATATAAAGCAAGAAAGGCGGCGTTAAATTTATGAAAATTTATGATTTATGCGGAAATGATGGACTAGCTAGCGGAATTTATCGGTTGGAATTTATCGGTTGGAATTTATCGGTTGGAATTTATCGGTGCCGCGCGGCGAGAGGCGGTTTAAATTTTAAAATTTACGATATTTGTTTAGGCGTGTAGAGCGACTTAAACCCTTTTTCAAAATCGAATATTTTATCTTTTCGCGCGGCGGGCGGCGGAAATTTTATCGCGGATTTGTCGTCGTAGCGCAGCAATGGCGGCGATGAGAGGGGCGGTGCGCTTGCGTCTTACACGCAGCTTTGGCAGCTAAAGAGTATGAGTGACGCGGACGGATTTGTGGTGCTTGCTGCTGCGGCAGCGGTGGAGATAAGGCAGTAGTGGCGGAGGTGAGGCGGCAACAATAAATTTTGACATAAGATCGGTGATGATAGAATTTTTGATTGGAATTATTCGCGCGCGGCGATGAAATTTTAATTAAAACTATCGGTGGAAGCGGCGGAATTTTAATTGAAAGCAGGCAACATGGGTAGAGCTTCGATCAAAAAATGGCGCGTAGCGACTCGGATAAAAACCGGCGGCAATGCCTAATCTCTAAAATTTTGATCCAGAACACTCGGGATGCTAGAATTTCTAGCGACAATCTTAGCTCACTCGAGTTAAAATTTTGATCGAGAGTATCTGGCGATAGAATTTCATTCAAAGCTAGCAATAGTGAAATTTTACTGCTTCGAAAACGGCAGGAATTTTACTATTTGAAGGCAACGGGAGGGGGGGGATTTACAGCTTTTTATATGATTTTTCCGCGAGTTTGCCATGATCCTTTCGCGATTTTTTAAAATTCCAGATGGTATTTGCGCGGTCTATATATGACGAAATTTTACAGTTCGGTAAATTTATAGAGCCATTTAAATTTACAAAGTCGCTTAAATTTATAAACTAGCGCCTCTTTTTTGAGCGTTCTTTGCGCATGAATTTTGAATACAGCTCTATCTAATCCGCAAAATTTTAGTTTTTGAAATTTTATATATTTTCGAGCTTGCGTTTTGGCTGAAATTTTGATCCACAACCTCGTCCGCCGCCGCTTTTGCCCAGGCTTCGTCGAAGTTTTGTCCGTTTAAATTTGCGCTGCTGGAGTAGAGCCAGTCAAATTGCCTCAAAAACTCCTCGTGAGCGCACTCTTTCACGACGCGCACGGCCTTGGTGTTCGGATATAAAAACGTCGTTTTTCTCGCGCGGCGCACTAAATTTTTAAATTTAGCGGGTACGCGAGCGAGATTTTTTAGCTCGCTAAGCTTCGCCGTCGTTATGAGGCATGGCTTATTAAGCGGGCGGCGTTTGAGCGCATTTATCTCGCGAAAATCCTTGCTCAAAAACCCGGCCGTCGTATCGGTCTGCGCCAAATAGATCATCTCTCCTCCAAATTTACGCCTTTTTCCTGTCTTTAGCCAGCAAAAATATGCACGAGATAATGAGCGTAAAGCCCGCAAAATCAAGGAACACGAACTCTGTCCCCAGCCAAAAATAGGCAAATGCCGCCGCGCTCACCGGCTCGATGCACGCTATCATGCTCGCCCTGCTTGCGCCTATTATCTTTAACCCCGTCATATAGAAGCTAAACGCGCATATCGTGCCCAAAATCACCACCGCAGCAAGCGCCGCAAAGCCCTGCGCGTCGCTCACGCCGCCTAGCTGCCAAACCCGCGTGTAAAGCGCGAGCACGCCGCCGCCGATGATCATACCCCAGCCTAAATTTAGCGCAATGGGGTATTTTTGATTTAGCTTCGTTGGGATGAGGCTGTAAACCACGACGCCAAGCGCGCTAACGAGGCACCAAACCAGTGCCTCCGCGCTGATAACGAGCGAACCCAGATCGCCGTGAGTGGCGAGCAGCACGACGCCCAGCACCGCCAAAATAAGCGCGATGAGTTCGACCTTTTTAGGCGCGCGCCGCTCTAAAAAACAGACGACGGCGAGGATGAGCGCGGGCGCGGAGTACTGGATTACGGTCGCGACGGCGGCATTTGAGAGCTCGATACCGCAAAAGTACGAATGCTGCGTCATCATAAGCCCAAATACGGCGTAGATGAGCAGCTGCGGCAACAGCGCGCGATCTTTTAGCGGCGCGAGGGCTGCGCGCGGCGAACGCACTAAATAATACGCCACCATCGCAAGTCCGGCAAGGCTCAGGCGGTAGGGCACGAGCCAGCCCGCGCTAACGCCCTTTTGCGTGAACAGATACTGCCTGCAAACGCCGCTAAAGCCCCATAATACGCCGCCAAGAAGCGTGATGAAAACGCCAAAAAATTCGCTCTGAGATCTCATTTGCCGCCTTAAATTTAAAGCCAAAGTATATAAGCTTATGCTTAAGCTGGGGTTAAATTGAGGGCTTCGGCGTAGTATATCGGACTATATTTGCAACTAGTAAAATTTTGTAAATTTTAAAATTTGAAACAAATAAAGAGATGATAAAAATTTATGAGGCTACGTAAGAATGAAGTAAATTCTAAATTTAGCTTAACGTTCTTGATTCATGGAATAAATTTTGACATTTACGATGTGCTAAAGCTTATAGCGTATTGCTTTTATATAAGTCGAATTTGGCTAAAAACGGCTAAATTTTTCTAATCGGCAGTCTAATTATCGTTTTGCATTTTTGCGGGTCGATTTTTCTAGGGTCGCTTAGGTAGATTTCATGATGCGTCCTTTGCTCGCCAAAGTCCTTTGCATAGCCGTTTGCGGCGATAAACTCGTCTATTTTAGCAACACTCCCTGGCTCGTCGTCAAAGCTGCCTATGTGTAAAATTTGCGCACAAAGACCTTCGTCTATCCTCAAAAACTCCGCTATGCCGCAGTCTAACTTCTTTTTCCAAGTAGCCTGCCGCACTGCCCAGTCGAAATTTTCTCGCGTGATAAAATCGGGCAGTCTAATCGCGCTAATCCAGCTAAAATCGCTCTTTCTAGCGTAGTCTGTCTCGCCGCAAGCCGAGCCGCTTTGTCGCCAAAACCCCTCTAGGGGCGGTACGACGTACTCAAAAAAGCCATCGATCTTATAATCGGTTTTGTAGCTCATTTTTAGCGCGTAGCTCACGGCGTAAAGCACCTCTATCGCGCGCTGATACGCGCCGCCTGATTCGTTCGGGTCGCCTTCGCCGCGGACGCAAACGAAATTTGCAGGCGGGACGGTTAAAATTTGCGGCGTCTGCTTTGGCGCGTAAAGTTGTCTAAACTCTTTTTTAAAATCAAACATTTTATTCCTTTTGCGAGGTAAATTTTATAAAATTTTACGCTAAAAGCGAAGCTAAAATTTTAAGCTGTTTTAAAATTTTACAGCATTACGCGATCGCGCGTATGCGAAATTCTACGAAATTTTACGTTCGCCGCATCGTTACAAGAAATTTTGCCGCAAGCGCGTCAATGTCCAGTTGCGCAATAAAATTTCACGTTACCCAAACGGGTATGAATTTTGGCGATAGAAATTTTACGTGGGCAAAATTCGCGCCGCTATAAATATTTTAAAATTCCGCCGAAGTGCGCGGCTAAAGCGGCTAAAACGGCGCTTTAAATTTAGACCAGCGCCAGCTTCAGCACCTCTTCGATCCGATCTACCGGCGTTATTTTCAGATCGTTTTTGACCTCGTCTGGGATCTCTGCTAGGTCGCGTTCGTAGTTTTTGCGTGGGATCAAAACCTCGGCGATTTTGGCTTTGTGCGCGGCGATGAGCTTCTCCTTAAGCCCGCCGATCGGTAGCACCTTGCCGCTTAGCGTGATCTCGCCCGTCATCGCTAGATCGGCACGCACCTCGCGCTCGCTTAAAATCGACGCGATCGCCGTGCTCATCGTGATGCCCGCGCTCGGTCCGTCCTTGGGCGTCGCGCCCTCGGGCACGTGGATGTGAAGGTCGAATTTATTATAAATCTGCTCTGAGCTTTCGGAATTCTCTTCCGCGCCTAAATTTCGCGCCGCCGCCGAGCTTTTAGATGTCGCGCCGCCATTTGCGCGCAATGCGGAGTTTTTGCCCGTGCGTGAGGCTTTTGTCGCGTCCGCCTTCGCGTCTTGGCCTGTTTTGAGCTTGCCCTCGTCGATCAGCACCTTTACGACGCTAAAGGCGATCTGCGCGGATTCTTTCATCACGTCGCCGAGCTGGCCCGTGATCGTCATCGCGCCTTTGCCTTTGATCTTGACCGCTTCGATCTTGAGTACGTCGCCGCCTACCGCAGTCCACGCAAGCCCGTTTACGATGCCGATTTGATCGCATTTTTCGACCTCGTCGATCTCGAAAACCTTTTTATTTAGAAATTCGCTTAAATTTTTCGTCGTAACGACGATTTTTTTAAACTCTTTGTCTTTTAAAATTTTAACCGCGACCTTACGGAAGATCGCAGCGATCTGGCGACGTAGGTTTCGCACGCCGCTTTCGCGCGTGTACTCTTCGATGATCTCGGAAAGGGCGGCGGGGTTGATCGCTACGTCGGCAGATTTGAGCCCGTGGCGCTGCAGCTCCTGAGGGATCAGATAGTCCTTGGCGATCTGAAATTTCTCCTGCGGCGTGTATGAGCTAAGCTCGATAAACTCCATCCTATCGCGCAGCGGCGCGGGTATGAGAGATACGTCGTTCGCCGTGGCGATAAAGATGATCTTGCTAAGATCGATGTTGAAATTTAGATAGTAATCCCTAAAGCTCGAGTTTTGCTCGGGGTCTAAAATTTCAAGCAGAACCGCCGTCGGATCGCCCTTGTATGAGCTTGAAATTTTATCGATCTCATCAAGCACGATGACGGGGTTCATCTGATTTGCCTCGATGAGCCCTTGTACGATACGACCAGGCATCGCACCGATGTAGGTGCGGCGGTGTCCGCGCAGCTCGTTTACGTCCTCAAGCCCGCCCAAAGCGATGCGGATAAGTTTACGCTTAAGCGCGGTCGCGATAGAGTTCGCAAGGCTTGTCTTGCCTACGCCGGGAGGGCCGTAGAAGCATAAAATCGCGCCGCCGTTTTTGCCGTCCTCTTTGCTTTTCTTGCCGCTTGTGCCGCGAAGCTCTAAAAGCTGCTTTAGCGCGAAATACTCCTCGATACGCGCCTTGGGCTTTTTCAGGGAGTGGTGGTCTTTATTTAGCTGTGCCGTAACGCCCTCGATGGACATCTTATGCTTGGCGGTCTTTTCAAAAGGCACCTCCAAAACCCAGTCCAAATAGCTTTGCACGAGCCCCGCATCGGCGCTGTCCGGATGGAGGCGGGCAAATTTATCGATCTGCTTTTTGATCTCTTTGTAGGCATCCTCGCCCAAATAGGGCTTTTTAGCTTCTAGCTTTTTGCGGTACTCCTCGATCTCGACATCGCGATCGGCATCGCCGCCGAGCTCCTTTTGGATCTGCTTGAGCTGCTCTTTTAAAAAATACTCTTTGTTTGTCTTATCGATCTTGGAATGAACCTTGCTTTTGATCTCCTTTTCGAGCCTCTGCGCTTCGATCTCGTCGGAGATGTAGTTGATGAGGTTGAAAAGGCGCTTTTGCAAGTTACTCTCGGTAAAAAACGAGTAGGCTACCTGCTTTTTTAACCTCAGTGCGCTTAAAATCAGATCGCAGACGCGCGCGGCATCGGTGCCGTCGTCGATGGTTTTTAGCAGATCGTTTGGAAAAAAATGCGTAAGAGTGCTAAGCGTCTTGGTTTTTTCCTTTAGCACGCTTACCAGCGCGTCTAATTTCTGGTCGTTGCCGCGCTCGTCGTGGATGATATCGACGGTAGCGACCAGCGGATCTTGCGAAATTTCTTTTACGATTTTGCCTTTTAGCGCGCCTTGGAATAAAATTTTAACCCGACCGTCAGGAAGCGGCACGGTTCTCATCACGGAGCCCACGACGCCTGCGTTATAGATACCGCTGAAGCTTCTATCGCCGCTAAATTCCGACTTCGAGCTTACGACCATTATCATAGATTCGTTTTTGGCTGCTAGATCGAGGGCTTTTTTGTTATGCTCGTCGCCGATGAAAAGGGGCGCTATCATAAAGGGATATAAAAATAGCTCGTCCTCGACGATGATAGGTAGATCGCTAGGGAAGGTTGTATTTTGCATCAGTTGCATCGCTCCTCCTACTCAAAAATCGCGCGATACCAAGGCGAGTGCGGTTTAATGACGTCAGTGCCGTTTAGCGGGGATTCTTCGATGCGCTGCTCGTAAATTTTAGCAGAACTTTCGCGGTCGGTGCGCTGGTAAAGGTCTTTGATGTCGATATTTAGCTGATGCTCGGCAAGGCGTAGCTTTGTTAGCATCGTCTCAAGTAGTGGGCGATACTCGCTCTGCGGGTATTCAGCTATAAATTTTCGAATTTCGTCGATGCTGTTTAGCATTAGCTTTTGGTTGCGATTTGGGCGGCTAAAGGAGTCGAAATTTGCTCTAATTTTTAGAAATCTTGCGTATTCGATCTTCTGCGTCGTGCCGTAGAGGCGGATATATTCGTCTAGGTATTTGTTTGCTTTCTCGTAGTTTTCATCCTCCACAAAAGCCCACGCCATAATGAGTGTCATCTCCTCAAGCAGCGGAGAGGCGATATGCTCGCTAGAAAAGCTAGTATAATGCTTCTCGGCATCCTCCATGCTGGCGTTATTGATGTCTTCTAAAATTTTAGAATACCATGCCTCGGGGCTTAGATTAAAAAGCTCGCCGTCGCCCTTGCCGCTGCAGCCGCCGATAAACGCGATAAATAGGAGAGCGGATAGAATTTTACTTAGATTTGTCATAAAAAATCCTTGGAATTTATTTAGCTCGTAATTTTATAGTCTTTGAGTAAATGCAAGCTTAAATTCCGCGTTCAAATTTAAAAATGGAATTTCTTTAAAATTTTTGTGCGTTCGGGCTTAAAAATCTTTGTAAACCAAAAAATTTACGCGATAAATTCTAAATTTAAGTTTAACAATAGTATAATTAGCGCCGATAACGCAGAGTAAGTTTGCGTTTCCGTAATTTCAAAATTTTAAAGAAAGGATGTAAGATGAAAAAAGGTTTTACTCTAATCGAGCTGATCTTTACTATCGTGATTTTAGCGATCACTACGATGGCGATCCCGCGTATCGTCGCGCAGACGACCGAGCTAAATGCCCTTGCGATCAAAGAGGAGCTTGTATATAACGCTAAAGCTTTTATGTCTCGTATATATAAGGCGCAGTGGGATAGCGCATACGCAGCAGATGCTAGCTGCGGAGGCGATGCAAGCTGCATGGATAGAATTTTGACCGTAACTCCAGTCGTAGATGATTCGGGCAATAGTACCAAGGAAGTTAGACCGGGGATTTTGCCGGAAGCTAGTCAGCGTGGAATCAGCTCCCAAGCTCCAGCTACGAAAAAGCAATTTGGTAGAAATGGAATTTCTTTTGGCGGCGGTCGTTATAACGATGTTGATGACTACGATAAATTTACTACTCAAATGACAGTAGGCAATTTAGTAGGCTCTAGCAGTAGAGGTGATTTTATCCTCAATACTAGGATTAATGTCGATGTAGATTATGTAGTAGAGCCTTTTAGCGCGGCGGAATATGCTTCCGGTACCGATATAAGTGGTGTTCTTAGCGATCAGCCATCCAATGGCGCCGTTACCAATATCAAGATGGTTAGGGTTGCTGCTACGGATCTAAACGACGCCGTAGCTAAAGATGGTACTGCTAAATCAGTTGTTTTAAAGGCGTTTTTATCTAATATCGGTGTCGGCGTTCAGACAACCGTCACTAGACTACATAACTAATAGGAGCGCGAGATGAAAAGAGGTTTTACTCTTATAGAGCTTGTGTTTGTTATCGTAGTGCTGGGGATCATCTCGATGTTTGGCGCTGATCTATACACCAAGATCTATAAATCTTACGTACATGTACGTGCGGTAAATCAGCTGGAAGCCAGAACGCAAAATGCGATGATGCTAATCACAAATCGTTTAGAAGATAGAATAAAAAGCAGTACTATAGGCAGGGAGCTTAGCTCAAATGAGTTTGTACCGATCAGCGATCTTACCGATCCTAAATACGACATACTGGAGTGGATCGGACAAAGCGTAGAGACGAGAAATATAAATAAGAGAACTCCCGGTTGGAGTGGCTTTATGTCGATGTCTCAACTCCGAGATAGCACATGGAAAGCGGATGCAGATAAAGGAGATGCCGGCTATATCGCAGATACTAGGGCTGCGTTTAATATGGTATCCTTGGGTAGTGATTTTCCGCAAGTAGCTAAAATAGTTGGAAATTTAAGGGCTACGGAATATGGTAAATCGTCTACTAACACCCAAGTTGCTGTTATCTTTAGGGTTGTTACTAACGATGCTTCGCCTACTAGTGTAGATATAGGCTATGGCTACGATAGGGCTGTTTGGGCAGACGGCAGAAACCGCGTGCTAATCGCCGTAGGCACTCCTAGTGATGCCGGTAGCGGTAGTATGGAAGGTGAAACTATCGCTATCAATCAATACCCATTCAATCCAAACAATGCCAACTCGCAGGAATTTTCTGAGCAATACTATATAGCTCATAGCGCTTACGCGATTGTCCCGGATCAAGTAGAAATATACACGAAAGATCGAGCGGGTGATTTGAGTAAGAATTTTAATCTGCTCTTGAAATATAACTATCGTCCATGGAGCACTGTCGCAAAAGATGCGAACTCGTATGATAAGGCTAGCAGTGCACTACTGGCGGAAGATGTGAGCTTATTTAGGTTTAAGGATGATAATGGCGCCGTTGCGCTTAAACTATGTATGAGAGACGACGGCAGAAATTTTGATCCTTCGGAGCTGGATCTAAACGTTTGTAAAGCACAGGTGGTGTACTAATGAAAACTATGCGAAAAGGCTTTGCTCTAGTAGCAGCCATATTTTTTATCATCATTGTAGCGACTACCGCGATTACGGCGCTATCTATCGCGTCTATGACGGCTCGCGACGTCAATAATATCCAAGGCAGAGAGCAGGCGCTACTGCTAGCGCAGAGTGCTACGGAGCTAGCAGTCCTTGCTATGCAAAAGCACCAGTATCTAACTACCGAGCTTAAGGCAGGAGGCGCTACGGCTGCGACCACTCCTACGTTAAATACGATTACTCTTGAGTATCCGTCAAATGATCCAGCTCAAAAGATGTTTGATATCACCGTGACATTCGGATATTTTGATAGACAGTTAGGTGCAGATGCCGATCATACCGTCGCTTATAGTAATTTTGGGCAAGGCTCATCCGAGGCGCTTCCAAGCGGTAAGGGTGTGGGTAAAATTTTAAGTCATGCCGCGCTCGTAGACGTAGTAGTAAGATCTAACGTAGAAGTTATGGGTAGACCACAGATCACATATCATAGGCGTACTATTCAAAAACCATAATGCAAAGGAGAGACGATGAATTTAAATATCGTAGGTAAGCAGTTTGAGTTAACGGAAGCTATCAAAAATTATGTCGAAAACGCATTTGAGACGCTAGAAAAATATAATCTCGACATTATCTCGGGGCGTTGTGTAATTTCTGCTGACGAGAAGCAAGGTAAAAAGGGCTTCGTGGTGGATTTCTCATTAAATTTAGCGCATCAAGACACTATCGTCGTGCGCCAAAAAGATAAAGATCTCTATGCTGCCGTCGATCTCATCGTCGAGCGCGCCTCAAAAGTGCTTCGCAGATACCACGATAAGGTAAATTCTCACAAAAATCGCGACGAAATGAAGCAAAACGCCGTAGATAATGCGGTCGGTGCCAATAAGCCAAATTTAAACGATGAAGTTGATGAGATCGTCCCTACCGAGCTGGATCTATATAAGCCGCTAGAGATCGATGAGGCGCTAAATAAGCTTAAAGAAAGTACCGATCAGTTCTTGGTCTTTAACGATATGGATGCTAAAATGCGCGTGCTTTATAAGCGCAAGGACGGTAAATTCGGCTTATTTTAGAATTTTAGAATTTTAGAATTTTAGAATTTTAGAATTTTAGAATTTTAG